>AASF01000824.1 GCA_000168735.1 Candidatus Endoriftia persephone str. Hot96_1+Hot96_2
GGCGCGAATCGCCCTTGATCACCCAGATAGCCGACCAGACCAATCTGCTGGCGCTGAATGCCGCCATCGAGGCGGCCCGCGCCGGCGAACATGGCCGAGGATTTGCAGTGGTGGCCGATGAGGTCAAGAAGTTGGCGGAGAGCACCAAACAAGCGGCAGGCAGCATCGAGCAGATTATTCACGGCTTCTCCACGGCCACCCAGACCATGTCTGACAATGCAGCCACCATTGCAGAGATGGCCGACCACTCCCAGGAGATGGTTGCCGACTTTGAGACTGGCTTCAATCAGGTGGCTGACGGCGCCCAGGCCAGCTATGAGACCATCGCCTATGCTCAGGGGGTCAGCAACGCCTCACTGATTAAGGCTCGGACCAACATGATTCTTATCTTTGCAGAATGCCTATCGCGCCTATGAGATGGGGGAGGGCAGCCCTGAGTGGCAGGCAACCAAGGTGGACCATCACCAGTGCCGCTTTGGTCAATGGTACGAATCGGCACAGGGGTTTAATGTATTCAGGCACCTTCCCTCCTATGAAAGACTCCAGATACCCCATGAGCAGGTGCACAACAGCGTGCATCAGGTGGTGGCCCTGCTGAACAGGGATTGGAAAAACGATGAAGCCGTACGCGAAGAGATCCTGGACCGGTTCAATGTGGTTGAGGCCTCGAGTTCAGTATTGATCGCAGCGATGTCTGAACTGATGGACGAAAAACGA
>AASF01000823.1 GCA_000168735.1 Candidatus Endoriftia persephone str. Hot96_1+Hot96_2
TGATCAATATTCGTGCCGCCTGCGATCTGGAGTGGTTAACGATCAACTTTGAAGCAGCAACTGGAGTCGTCGATGAGAGCATGGCGCCCTAGATTGACAATCCTGCTGCTCCTGCTTGCCGCACCGGCAGCCAGCTGGGCCGAGGAACGCCAAAACGGCTTCGGCCGGCTGTTCACCTCAGCGGAGCAACGCTATCAACTCGACAACCTGCTGCGACAGCCCAACGCGGGGCCATTCACAGAAGCTGCTGTTGAACCCCCTCCGGCGATTCATCTGAAAGGGACCGTATTCCGTCCGCATCAGCGCAATATCAGTTGGGTAAACGACCATTCGACGCTCAAAACCAGTCGGCTCTCAAATGGCATTGATGTGCAGGATCGCCACGCCGACCGGGATAAGGGCGCTATCCCGTTACAGTACGGCACAGCGATTAAGCGATTGAAACCTGGGCAGGTGTGGCTGTTACAGCAGCAGCGGGTGGTGGAAGCGATTGATCTGCCGACAGCGCAACCACTGCCAGCGCAGGCAGACGCGAAACAGACAACGGCCGCCACAATGGAACACAGCAAGACACAAGCCGTCCCCACCATTGATGCCACCGAAACTACAGGTAGCCAACTATGAACCATCTGCGCCGACCCCAACAGGGCGCGGCCTTCCTGCTGCTGATCTTCTCCCTGAACCATTGGCGCTGGCAATGGCGGTAGTCCGGCAAG
>AASF01000822.1 GCA_000168735.1 Candidatus Endoriftia persephone str. Hot96_1+Hot96_2
TCAATCCGCCGGAAATGCCGCACGATACGCTCTGACATATTTTCCCGTGGTGATACCAACTCACAAGCACCTAATGTTTGTTTCTGCAATCCTCGCGAACAAAGGCTTCAGATACAGCACTGCCTACACCAACGGTAAATATCCTATGGCCAGATTTCCGCGCGTCCTCAACAATTTGTTCGTGATTCCAGACTTCGCCATCGGTTATCAATAGAAGATCCGACGACAGACCATTTACCTTTCCGCACCGGTAGGCCGCATTCAGAGCTGCCCCGATTTCAGTACCTCCCATACTGNGCATCAATCTGCTCCACAAATCGTGCAGCCGTCCTAATGTTGTCCTCACTGGCAATAACGGGTTTGGCGAACAGCAGATTAAACGTCGATCCAAACGTTATCAGATTGAAAAAATCGCTCGGTTTAAGCAAAGAAACGATTTCACGAAGCGCCGCTTTCGCCTGAGCGATAGAATCTCCACCCATTGAACCGGAACAATCCACCACTAACTTCACGCAACGAGGTGATTCTGGCACATCCTCCGGGAAGACTGGATGAAAGGATGCGAGCACGACATGCTCTTCATCATCAGGTGCGCAGAGCCCCTCGACTATGGATTCGGCAGGTTCTTTCAATACCAGCACGAAATCCCGATCCATTAGGACGCTTCCTCCTGAAAGAGAAATCTCCCT
>AASF01000821.1 GCA_000168735.1 Candidatus Endoriftia persephone str. Hot96_1+Hot96_2
ACGAATCGCCCTGATCCCGGTGCCAGTTGAAGCCGTCGAGCAGATTGACCTGGAGGTGGCCGAAGATATCTACATCGCCATCGAGCAGCGGCTCGTAGCCGGCCAGCTGCCCGGCATAGGCGGCACGCCACTGACTGACGATCTGTTCAGACTCCCCCTGGAAACAGGCCGCCACGACTACCCACCGACCCCTTCGGCTTCGGCCTCCAACCAGCGCTGAGACGCTGCTTCTCGACCTTGCCCTGCACCACCCGGCCAACCCGGAACAGCAGCTCCGCCGGGCTCATTGCCTTGATCCGGTTGATCTTCCATGCCAGTGAACTCATGCGCTCATCCCATATTCCCGGTGCCAGATCTCCAGGTTGAGCAGGCCCCAGAGCAACTTCTCGTGGTTCTGAGTGCCGTTCACATGCTCGTTGACATAGCGCTCCAGCACCCGGCCGGTTGAAATAGGCGGCGGTATTAGAATCGCTGCTGAGGATATGGTCGCAGAGGTAGTCACGCATCGGCCCCTGGAACCACTCATTGACCGGCACCCGGAAACCAACCTTGGGGCGATTGAGGATGGTCTCGGGCAGGATCTTGCTTCATCCCCTCACGCAGCATCCATTTGCTGATGCCATCCTTGATCCGGCAATCGTCGGGCAGCGAGGAGATGTACGCCGCCAACTTGATGGTCCATGAAGGGCATACGCGCCTCC
>AASF01000820.1 GCA_000168735.1 Candidatus Endoriftia persephone str. Hot96_1+Hot96_2
GATCAACCGTCTGACCCTCGATTTCAGTGACATCACACCTGGGGGCTTTATCTTTGAGGGCATCAGCGGTCAGTTCGACCTGAAACAGGGCAATGCCTATACTGAAAACCTGCGGCTCGAGAGCCCGGTGGCGCGTATCGACATCAGCGGTCGTACCGGACTGAAGACACAGGACTATGAGCAGCTGGTGAGGGTCACACCGCGGGTCAGTTCGAGGCCTGCCGCTGTGCGGGGCGCTGGCACTCAATCCGTCGGTGGGGATCGCCCTGATGATTGCGCAGCCGCTGATCGGCGAGGGGGTCGACAGGATTGCCCCGGGTGGAGTACCGGGTCAGCGGCAGCTGGGACAAGCCTCGTTTCGAGAAGATCGAACGTACTCCGGTAGCGGAATTTGATGAGACAGAGTTGCCATAGGGGCCCCGGTAGCCTCTAATCTGCCATCGGCCTGGGCCTGTGCTGGTTCGCCTCAAGCCAATGATGCTATCCTGCGGGCTTTTCGGGGAGACCCGCAACATGACCAGAGATAATCTGGTCTGCCGGCCCGGCCACTGGACAACCGCCTGTCTGCCGGGGCACGGCAGGAGAGAGCGTCTCACAGGTAGTCTATGAGTCAGAACAGAAGCAAGATCGCCGCCATCCAGATGGCAACCAGTCCAAATGTCAGCG
>AASF01000819.1 GCA_000168735.1 Candidatus Endoriftia persephone str. Hot96_1+Hot96_2
GATCAGTGCCGTCACCTCCAGTGTGATGTGAATCCATGGTGCTCTCGATGATGAAAGGAACGATGATGGCGACTGTTAATAGAGCTGAAGCAGCCCAGCAGAGCAGGCTTTTGATCTTCTTCTGGGAAGGCTCTGATTGTTGTTCCACAGTCGTCACCTTTTGCAGGATGCCATGACACCTTGGTTGAGTACGATTTTCTGATTTAGTCCTATCTATCGGATCGGTGAGGGATTTCTTTAGGGAGCCTCNGGAATGACTCCTGGAGGATGGGGCGAGAAATAAAAAACCCCGACAGCAATCCATGCTATCGGGGTATGGTCGCCTGCTTTGGTTGGCCAAGGTCTCTAATCCGTTACAGCATCCGGTGCTGTTTTGTCCTTCCCTGGGGTCCGTGATGGCGACACCTTTAGGTTAAGTCAGGGCTATCTGTTCGGATGTGGGTGGGATCTTCTTTGCTTGTAGGAAAATTCCGATAGAATCCCCTCCTTTGCTATCTGATCTGGAAGAGATGCATGACGGACCTGTTTCCTGAAATCGCCCCCTATATCAGCCATCAGCTGCCGGTTGATGATCTGCATACCCTTTACATAGAAGAGGTGGGTAACCCACAGGGGATTCCAGCTCTGTTTCTGCATGGGGGGCCAGGCGCTGGCTGCGAGTCTTACCATCGGCGCTTTTTCGATCCGAACCGCTATCGGGTCATCCTGTTCGATCAGCGCGGATGCGGTCGTTCCACGCCGCATGCGGAGTTACAGGCCAATACCATCGACGATCTGATCGAAGACATCGAGCAGATTCGCAACCATCTCGGAATTGAACGGTGGCTGCTGTTTGGCGGCTCCTGGGGTTCGACCCTGGCGCTGGCCTACGCTGAACGGCATCCGCAGCGGGTCAGTGCGATGATATTGCGTGGCATATTCCTCTGTCGTGAGGAGGAGATCCAGTGGTTCTATCAGCAGGGGGCG
>AASF01000818.1 GCA_000168735.1 Candidatus Endoriftia persephone str. Hot96_1+Hot96_2
GATCACCAGCGAGCGCGCCAGAAATATCCACCAATTGGTCACTCGAGCGCTCCATGCCAAACGGCCTGCGCCCCAACATCAAAGATGGCAACTATGCCGCCTTCTATAGTGGTCTAGCTCGCCAACGCAAAAGCCTCTGACACCGACCAAAGAGCACTCTGGGCCTGGGACTTCTCCCGACACAGCCAGTTGGGGCGGCGTCTTGTTGACACGTTTGTCGCCTTTGATCCTACACTAGCAGCGCAATCACCGGAGACACTCTTCCCCTCACCAAGTCGTCTCAACGCCGAGACGGGCAACCTAGCATTCCGCAATCGATGGACCGAAGATGCGATCTACCTGCATCTACTGGCCGATCGCAAATGGTCGGTTGAGCAGGCAATCGGCGGGCTTCGCTTCCCCAAGCATCAGCAAGAGGACAACACCAGCTTCATGCTCTATGCTTTTGGCGAGCCGTTGGCACTAGATAGTGGTTATGGCAGCTTTGCTGTGCGGGATTTAGTCAACAAGGCTGGCAACCACAATCTGATCTTGGTGGATAATCTGGGCCCAACTCCCACAAGCGACGCCTTTGTAGAAAAGACATTCGATAGCGAACAGCTCGACTTTGCTGAGGTCACGATTGCATACGGTGGGGCAGATATCACCAGAAATGCCCTCTTTATCGAC
>AASF01000817.1 GCA_000168735.1 Candidatus Endoriftia persephone str. Hot96_1+Hot96_2
TCAGCAGCTGGTTGCGTCCGGTTGGTGAGGTGGCGCAGGCTAGCAACAGCACACTCACCAGACAGCGCGCTGAAAATGGCCCTAAGCCTGAAGATCATGGCGACTCCTCCTGTGCCTGCTTTCGACTGAGACCAATACTTACTCGATATTCTGGATCTGCTCACGCATCTGTTCGATCAGGACCTTCATCTCCACCGCGGATGCGGGTCACCTCAACATCGTTGGATTTGGAAGTGAGGGTATTGGCCTCGCGGTTCAGCTCCTGCATCAGAAAATCGAGACGCCGCCCCACCGGCTCAGACACCTCACTGATGATCCGCTCCAGCTCCTGCAGATGGGTATCGAGTCGGTCCATCTCCTCATCCACATCGAGGCGCTGGGCGAGCAGCGCCATCTCCTGCCTCCANCGGCGGGCCTCGGTCCACGTTCCGCCATCACTTCTTCGAGACGCTGACGAATCTTCTGTCGCACGCTCTGCAGCACCTTCGGCATCAGTTCGCGCACCTGAGCCACCTGATCCTGCATCGCATGGCGACGCTGCATCACGATCTCCGGCAGACGCGCGCCTTCACGCTGGCGGGCCTGCTGCAGTGAATCAAGGGTCTGCTCCAACAACTCCATCGCCTGCTGAGCGATCGGTGCAAAGTCACGCTCCTGTTCCTCCAGCACCCCAGGCCAACGTAACAGATCCATCACCTGGATCGTCGCGGCCCCCCCCATCACCGAGGCGATCTCATCACCAGCCGCCAGCAGCTGGGAGACCAGCCGAGAGTTGACCTGCAGATCCGCCGCTGCAGTCTGGCCCGGCACAAACTTCAGGCTGCAGTCGAGCTTGCCACGCCCCAGTTTGGCGGCGATCCGCTCGCGCACTCCGCTCTCAAGGACGCGCAGCTCTTCCGGCAGGCGCAGATGCATCTCAAGATAGCGGTGGTTGACCGAGCGGATCTCCCAACTCATCACCCCCAGCTCACCGCGATACTCTTGCCGGGCAAAGGCAGTCATGCTGCTGACCATCAGATTCACTCCTCATATCAGGTTGGGTCATCGAGTTAAGCGCCACCTCTACCCCTTGGTCACACAAAACCAGGGCGAACACTGCCAGTGCCGGTAGAGCAAAACCGTCCGGATTCGCATACCATTTCACGAGGAATTTAATTCCCTGCGATCTTTCTTTGTATCATAATGTGATAAGCGCACAGTTGCAGCCTCCATTTTTGCCGCCGTGGCCGTATAATCGGGCTTCCCTCGATTGAGAATCAGCAGTGATGGAGCAGACACGCGACAGCCTTGAACCCGGTACTGTCATAGACAGCTTTGTGATC
>AASF01000816.1 GCA_000168735.1 Candidatus Endoriftia persephone str. Hot96_1+Hot96_2
ATCAGGGCGAACTCGCCATCGATCAACTCCGATGCTTTCCAGCAACCACCGTTCGACGATGAGCGTGCGGTGTTTGACCAGCGCTGACCTCTGTACCCATGATTCGCTGCTCAAGCCGGCCATCCGGCTGGATGAGGGTGTAGCGCAGAGGTGCACCGGCGTGGAAGTAGTGGAGGATGTTGGAGCGATTGCGGTGCAGATGCCCGACAGGGGCGTCGTCGGTGAGCAGGTAGTAGATTGAAGTGAGACGGTGGCGCGGTGCCCCGTTGGGGGTCTGGATCTCACCGGCTGACTGGTAGCTGCGGCGGAAGTAACCACCCTCCAGATGAGGCTCCAGACCGAGGGCGTCGATGATCTCCTGTTTTTTCACGCTGGTCCTGGCTCTGGGGGTCCGGCGAGTCAGATTTTCTCGTCCTCTTCTGGACGACTGAACTGCTCCTCCATCTTCTCTTCGATTAGCTCGCGCAGGCGCTGTTCCAGATTTGTGTCGAGCTCTTCGTGGAGGATGCGTCGCGCCTCTTCCAGCGCCATGTCGATCGACTCGTCGATGGCATTCTGCACAATCGGGCGCAACTCCCGGATCAGCTGTGATGTGACTCCCTCGCGAATGATAGCGACCAGGGTGGGGTTGCCGGGCAGCCCCAGCGGCCCCGCCTCTTCGGCGGTGGTAGCTTTCTGCTCCAGCCGGGGCGGCTCGGTGGGGAGTGTCTCCGGCTCCACCACATCGCTCAGCAGGGGAATATCCTGGTTCTGGTCGTTCATAAGTCGATATTATGGGTGTTCATGGGGTAGCCCCGATTGCGGTAGAAGCGAAATCGCTCCCGGCCACTGCGTTTTACTTCGGGTTCGCGGTCAGATCAGCTCGGCAACCCGTGAAAAGCGGCTGAAGAAGTTGGGCACCTCGGGTGCCAGG
>AASF01000815.1 GCA_000168735.1 Candidatus Endoriftia persephone str. Hot96_1+Hot96_2
CCTTATTAAACGAATTCGCCCTTGATCATGGGGGATATTTGCACCCGCCGCTGTCCCTGCTGCGATGGCGGGCATGGCAAGCCACGCCCCCTCGATCCAGACGAACCCAGCCAGCTGGCGGAGGCAATCGCACAGATGGGGCTCAACTATGTGGTGATTACCTCGGTCGACCGGGACGACCTACGCGACGGCGGCGCCGGCCACTTCGCCAACTGCGGGCGCGAGATCCGCCGACTGACGCCCAACACCCGCGTCGAGATCCTGGTGCCCGACTTTCGCGGCCGTCTGGAGGTCGCCTTACCGCAGCTCAGCCAGCAGCCGCCGGATGTCTTCAACCACAATCTGGAAACAGTGCCGCGAACTCTACCAGCAGGGCACGCCCCGGTTGCCGACTACGCCTTGGTCTCTGCAACTACTGCAGGCGTTCAAACAGGCCTGTCCACAGGTGCCCAGCAAATCGGGTCTGATGCTCGGTCTCGGCGAGGAGTTGACGGAGGTCGAACAGGTGATGCAAGATTTGCACGCTCACGGCTGCGACATGCTGACCCTTGGGCAATACCTGCAACCGAGCCGTGACCACCTGCCGGTGCAACGCTATGTCACCCCCAGAGAGTTCGATACACTACGCCAAAGCGGCGAGGCGATGGGCTTCAGCAACGTTGCCAGTGGCCCGCTGGTGCGCTCTTCCTAACACGCAGATCT
>AASF01000814.1 GCA_000168735.1 Candidatus Endoriftia persephone str. Hot96_1+Hot96_2
GGCGAATGAATTAGCGGCGCGAATCGCCTTGATCAACTTCAGTAAAGCGTTTTTCGAAGCCTGCCCCACCGGCATGCTGGCTTTCTGAACAAGACTCCCGCATCTGCTGGCTCAACCCTGGCCTGGAGCAGATGCTCCATCTCGACTCGGCCGAGCTGAAANTTCCGGGCAAAGATAAACAGACCCTGCCGGAAGGGCTGCACCCCCCTAATTCGATGAGAGCGACATGCTCCACATCTCCATCAATGGGCGATGGCGAACGCTGGTTCCGCCGGGAGATCCGCGAGATCAACGACTCGGAACCCGGCCCTCTGGGCATTCACTACTATCAGGACATCAGCAACCAGATCAGCACCCAGCTGGAATGCGACGTGCTGAAGAGTCAGGTGGAGGAGCTGACCATCACCGATGAGCTGACCGGGCTCTCCAACCGCAAGGCCACCCTGGCAGGCACTGGGTGTGCAAGTGACGCGCAGCCGCCGCTACGGCAATCCGCTGACCCTGGGGATAGTGGAGATCAAAATCCCCAAAAACCCCAAAGAGGCCGTACCCGAAGCGCTCATCCTCACCTTTGCGCACTACCTGCGTGACCGACTGCGCTGGGCCGACACCATCGGCCGCTACCAGAGCAATCTATTTATGCTGGTGCTACCAGAGACCAGCCTGGCCGATGCCGGGGTGCTGCTCGAAAAGATCGTGCAGGAGTGTCACGAGGGTGCGCTCAGCCTGCCCGATAAGACACCACTGCCACTGATCCGCTACGGGCTTGCCCATTGGGAGAAGGGCTTCGATCCGCAACGCCTGATCGATTCCGCTCAGCAACAGCTTGAGGAGACCACCAGCTAAAGCGATGCCTGAATCGCGCGCCATTAGTTTCGATGAGGGAATCAGCCGCAAAGATCTGAAGATCATCCGGCAGCGCTTCCAGCGACTCCACCGGGAGCGGCTGCGGCGCATCCTGGGGGAGCTGAGACCCACACAACAGGATCTGCTGCAGCTGTTGCCGTTGCTGTTTCACATCAACCATCCGGTACTGCCAGGCTACATCAACAGCAAGGTACCGGCCGGCATCCCTGACTTCA
>AASF01000813.1 GCA_000168735.1 Candidatus Endoriftia persephone str. Hot96_1+Hot96_2
GCCTTGATCAGTTGGGGCCGATCATTGCGGCGCGTCTTGATCTTGCTGTTGCCAGAGGATGCGATGGTGTGGAGCCCGATAATGTGGATGGCTACACCAACAGTAGTGGCTTTGAACTGACAGGAGAGGATCAGCTTGCCTACAATCGCTGGCTGGCCGCCCAAGCGCACCAGCGCGGGCTCTCCATCGGGCTAAAGAATGATCTGAACCAGATCGAAGCCCTGCTGGACGATTTTGACTGGGCTCTTAACGAGCAGTGTTTCGAGTATGAGGAGTGTGACCTTCTTATGCCATTCATTGAGGCGGGTAAAGCGGTGTTTGGAGTGACCTACGGAGATGCTGCTGATGCAATCTGTCCTGTAGCCAATGAGATGGGGTTCTCCTGGCTGATGAAGAACTGGGATCTGGATGCCTGGCGGATCGACTGTCTGGAGTATGGTGGTGGTGAGTAACCAACCCTAATCATGGATGCTTATGAATTTCCTGTGACGCAAGGATGGGGCCTTTCCTGGCCCGATTCCCGGATAATCGTGGAGATTGTTCTATGATTTGTGATGGGCGTCAAAATAAATAAGGCTCTTCAGAGTAGGAGAAGAGCGGGAGAAAATCATGCAGAACGCTAATTATTACGAGAGCAAGGCGCCGCAGCCAAACAGGTGGTCTGGCGGGGTTGTTGAAGAATCGCGGCTCTATTTATCAGAGGAAGGTGAGATGGACGACTGTCTGCGCTATGGTCACTGTCTTCAGGAACAACTTACCCAGAATGACTTCCCCTTTAATTGGTGGGAGTTTTATTGAGCCAAATCGTCATCGTCTTATGACGCTTTAGCTCAGTATTGATGCGTTATAGCTTTTCAGCTTGGGCATCAAATGCTTGCCCCGTGACACCAGCGCTGTCTGGCCCCATTAGGTAGAGAAAGGGGCGCATGAAGGCCTCGGGGAGCGGCCGCTCCTGTGGATCTTCGCCGGGATAGGCCCAAGCGCGGAGAGCGGTCCGGGCTGCTCCTGGCGCAATCGAGTTGACTCGTAGCGGGCTGTCCTCGGTTTCTTCGGCGAGTATCTGCATCAATCCTTCGACTCCAAACTTCGAAACCCCGTAGGCGCCCCAGTAGGCTTTGCCTTTGCGCCCGACTTGATCGGATGTGAAGATAATCGAGGCGTCATCCGCCCGTTTCAGTAGTGGCAGACAGACCTGGGTCAGCATGAATGGGGCCGTCAGATTGACCTGCATTACCTTGTTCCATGTCTCCAGATCATAATCATCGATGCGGCTAAGCAATGCCAGTTGTGCGGCGCAGTGCAGCAGGCCGTCGAGACGATTGAACTCCTTATAGATGGTCTCGCTGAGAGCGTAATACTCCTGTTCGGTCAGGCTCTCCAGGTTGATGGGGAAGATTGCCGGTTGCGCTCCGCCAGCGGCCTCGATGGCATCATAGGTCTCTTCCAGTTTGCTTAAAGTTCGGCCCAGTAGGATGACAGTGGCACCATGGGCGGCATAGGCTTTGGCGGCAGCTTGTCCAAAGCCACTCCCCGCGCCAGTGACTGCAATAACTCTCTCTTTCAGAAGATCAGGGGCTGGGGAGTAGTCTGCTTGCATGAAAAATCTCTTATGCGGGGTACAACGTGAGAGTGAAGGC
>AASF01000812.1 GCA_000168735.1 Candidatus Endoriftia persephone str. Hot96_1+Hot96_2
AATCGCCCTGATCACGCCCAATCGCGCCATTGTGCTGCTGCACCTGCCCCTGGAGCGCAGCGAACGGCGGCTTGAGTGTCAGCATCCAAAGCCCCGACAAGGTGGAGCCCAACCGGCCCCTGACGGTCCGCCTCAAGGCCCAAGGCATCGACAACAGCCAGCCGCTCCACGCCACCCTGGCAGCGGTGGATGTCGGGGTGCTCAATATCACCGACTTCGCCACCCCCGGATCCTTTTGCTGGCTTGTTCCAGCGGCGCCGCTTCCAGGTCGAGAGCCGGGATGTCTATGGCCGGCTGATCGAACTCAACCGCTACCCACTGGCCCAGCAACGCTTTGGCGGCGACGGGCATGGGCTGGCAACGCCAAGATGCCCCGCAGCGAGGTAAAGATCATCTCACTGTTCAACGGCCCTGTTTCATTGAATGCCCAGGGCGATGCACAGATCGAGCTGCAGCTGCCCGACTTCAACGGCACGCTGCGGCTGATGGCGGTGGCCTTCGGTGAGGATCGCTTCGGCAGCGGCGAGCGGGAGATCCAGGTCGCCGCACCGGTCGTCACCCAGCTGGCGCTGCCGCGTTTTCTCGCCAGCGGCGACCAGAGCAACCTGGCGCTGGACCTGCACAACACCACCGACACCGAACAACCATTGAGCCTGCAGCTACAGGCCCACAGCCCCGCTCATCCTCAACGCTGAGCTCGAGAGACTGCTGCTGG
>AASF01000811.1 GCA_000168735.1 Candidatus Endoriftia persephone str. Hot96_1+Hot96_2
GATCAGATCCGCCGCCTCCTGAATCGGGCCCACCGTCTCCCGCGACTGCAAGATGGTGGAATTCACGTTCTCCTGCAGCATGCCGAATTCACCTTCGAACTTCCCTGTACATGGTCTCACTCAGGTCACCTTCGGCAAGCTGTTGCAGCATATGTCTGGGTACCCCTTGACCGGTTCGACAATCGCTATCTAAAGATGGCATTGAGACCCACAATCAGCTCTTGCCAACTCCCCTCGAAACGACCGGTCTCACCCCTCACATCAAGCCGGCCCCGCTGTGCCGAGGCGATTAGCTCTCCGGATTCATCTAAGAGACCGTTTACCCGCCGCGACACAGCGATTGACGCTATCTTTGATCTGATTGAAGTCGCCGCGGTATTCCGTCTCGATTGGTTCTGGAATATCCCCGTGGCTGATGCGGTCGAGATAGCCGGAGGCCTCGATCAGCGGCCCACTGAACTGCTCGGTGATGTTGTTGACCCCATCCAGCAACCCCGCCCAGGCCCCCTTGAACTGCCTAGTATCGCAACGCTTGTCCAACTGCCCCGCGTGTGCCGCATCGGTCATGCCGGTCAACTCCTGCTGTAGACCACGCAGCACCTTCACCATCGTGGTAAAGGAGTTCGCCAGTGCTCCCACTTCATCTCTGGAATCGATCTTCAACTGCCGTATCTCAATATTGAGATCACCATTGGCGATTTTCCCGGTCGCCTCCACCACCCGGGCAAGCGGCTGGGTGATTGCCCTGGAAACCAGCAGGCTGAACCAGATACCGATGGCCAGCACAACGATCAATATCAGCCACTCGGCAGTCATCATGGCACTGACTTTTCCGGCGGAAGCGGCAGCCAACATACCAACAGCCGCATTCATATTCTTCAGGGTCTTGATATTGAGATCCCGTACCCGTGCCAACGCTTTTTCAAACTCGGGTGAAGCCGGCTCAAGCACACGCAGTTTTTCAGCGGCCACTTGGAGCGCACTCCATTGATTGGCAACCACGGCAAGTTTTGCCTCGATCTCCTCATTCTGGTTGGGGGGTAAGGACAGCGGTTTTTTCATTCCCAGGTCGGAGAAAGTCTCGCCCCCATCCCTTAGCGCAGCCAAGGAGACCTCAAACAGCTTTTTTGTCTTATCGGTAGATCTAACTGACTGCTCGCTTCGACTCCGCCCCAGATCGTCGAACAGCTCCTTGGTGAACTTCTGGGTCAACATACGTTGCCGCCCTGCGATGTTGATAACCGTGGAATCTGCCTTTTGCTGATTCAGAGTCGCTACGGTGTAAACAACAACAGCTACCAAAGCGAGTGCAAAAAAGAGGCTGATAAT
>AASF01000810.1 GCA_000168735.1 Candidatus Endoriftia persephone str. Hot96_1+Hot96_2
GATCCGGAGGCCAACGGCGGCGCCCTGGCGAAACGGCTGGAGGGCGACTATGGTTTCCGCCCGATGGTCGCCAGCCTGCTCGACACCCAGCCCTTCTGGTTCTACATGACCCTAGAGAGCGGCGAGCGGATCGTGCAGATCCCGCTGCCGGAGAAGTTCGACAAGGCGGGACTGGAGCGCGCCATGCAGGCGGGCATCAAGCGCTTCGCCAAGGGCTTCCAGAAGACCATCGCTCTGCACACCCCCAAGGCTGCCCCGGCCCTCGGCCAGTTTGGCATGGGCGGCGGCAAGCGTTTCGACTGGCTGCGCCAGACCCTAGCGGAGGAGCACAATCTGGCCGACGCAGATCTAAAAAACGGTCAGATCCCCGATCAGGCCGACCTGTTGCTGCTCGCCGCCCCCGACCAGCTGGATGAGAAGCAGCTGTTTGCCGTGGACCAGTTTCTGATGCGCGGCGGCACCCTGGTGGTGGCAACCTCACCCTTCGATATCGACACCAAAGGGGCACTCTCCGCCAAGTCCCACAAATCGGGTCTTGGACAAGTGGCTGGGCCACAACGGCATCCGAACTGGAGCAGAAGATGGTGCTCGATCCGCAAAACACGGGCTTTCCGATCCCGGTCAACCGGCGCATCGGTGGCTTCGTGGTGCGGGAGACCCAGCTGGTGGACTACCCCTACTTTGTCGATGTGCGGGGTGATGGCATCGACAGCAAGAGCGGCATCGCCAGCGGCGTCAACCAGGTGACCCTCACCTGGCCATCGCCGATCCGGCTCGACGGGCAGAAGAACCAGGGCG
>AASF01000809.1 GCA_000168735.1 Candidatus Endoriftia persephone str. Hot96_1+Hot96_2
ACGAATCGCCCTGGATCAGGCGATGCAGGAGCTTAACGGGCAGTTTCAGCAAGTCCAGCAGGATCTCGACCATGTAATCAATCTGGTCAGCGATGCTATCACCCGCCTCTCCAATAACTTCACCACCATCCATGATGAAAGCAGCCGCAGCGAGCAGACCCTGGGCTGGCTTGATTGACGTTCTGACCAAAGAGGTAGCAGGAGAGCGGCCAAGCAGGATCAGTTTGCCAGTGTGGAACGGTTTGCACATGAAACTGAGCACATCGTTGGCAACTTTGCCACCACCATCAGAAACATCACAGAAGCCAATCTGACCATTGTCGATCGCTTCAGTGAACATCAACCAGGAGCGCCGATAATGCGGTCAGCCTACTGAAGGAGGTGGACGACATCAGGGCCCAAAACAATCTGCTGGCCCTCAACGCAGCGATTGAGGCCGCACGCGCCGGAGACGCCGGACGTGGCTTTGCTGTGGTCGCCGATGAGGTCCGCCTGCTGTCACAGCGCACCACCGACTTCAACACCCAGATCCGGGAACTGCTCACGGAGATGCAAAATGCCATTCACAGTATCCGATCCATCGTCGAGCAGTCGGCGGCAACCGACATCAGCGTGATCGAGCAGTCCCGGGAGAAGCTGAGCCAGATGTGGTCCGAGATGGAGCAAATCAACAGCAGTGTGCAGGCCCATCAGGATCAACTGACGAAGATCACCCAACAGAACCGACAGCAGGTGGCGGATGGCATCACCTCACTGCAGGTAGATGATATGGAAGCCGTCAGATCCTAGAACATGCCCATCAACGGCTGGGGCAGATCAATGATGTCTCCCAACAGATCAGCACCATCCTGCTCAATCATCAGCAGGGGGACCCTCCCTTGGAGGAGCTCTCCAACTTGCTGAATCTCATCCGCAATGGATTTCAATCGCTGGGGCGCAAATCCGTGCAGGCCGACAACATGGGCAGTGGCAACGTCGATCTGTTCTGACTGGAAGTGCGCCCTGTCACCCCTCCCGTGAGGCGCGTTTGCGCTCATGCTCCTTGAGGTGCTTCTTGCGGATGCGGACCGCGCTGGGTGTGAGCTCCACCAACTCATCATCCTCGATGAA
>AASF01000808.1 GCA_000168735.1 Candidatus Endoriftia persephone str. Hot96_1+Hot96_2
AGCGGCGCGAATTACCTTGATCAGCGGCGGCCGCAATATCCACCCGCAGGAGGTGGAGCGATGCCTGCAGGCCTGCCCTGGTGCTGACGGCTGCCCGCCCGTGAAACATCGAGCCATGATCCAGTCTGGGGTGAGCAGCTGGTGGCCTTCTATGTGGGGGATATCTCCTTGCGATGCTCTTGAGCAGTGGGCGAGGGAGCAACTCCCTTCTGCACTGACGTCCCAGACGCTTTGTCCAGCTCGAATCTTTACCCTGACAACTGCATGGGCAAACTTGATCGACAGGCTCTGAAGGTGCTTGCTAATTGAGCAGCTGACAGGTCTGCGTGGAACGCCCTAATACCCCCCTTTTGGATGCTTTTTCAGTGGCAGTGCTTGGCAGCCGGAGTTTTGTCGGTGGGGAGTCTATTCCCCCTGNTACTGGCGGGCCTGACATCGCTGTAGTGGTGCATCAGCGCTCGTACCGCCTTGCGCAACGCAGCTTCGGTCTGACGGCGGCCAGAAAACCCGCAGCGGCTCGCTGTCTCTGCCCAGCTGTGGTGCTGTACCGCCTTCACTAGCAGCAGTCTCTCCATCTCAACTGCCAGTGGCGCTCCATCCCGCAGCCCCTGCAGGGTCAGGCGGTGGATTGGCGGCCGGGTGATCTCGAACCCCCGTCTGGCGAAGGCGAATGCCTGCAGGTCGAGCCAGTCCTGTGGATCGAGCGCGATGGCTGGCCGGGC
>AASF01000807.1 GCA_000168735.1 Candidatus Endoriftia persephone str. Hot96_1+Hot96_2
TTGATCAGATCGGCGGCGGGAATGGCTGCGTTTGGCGCGACAAATTGCAGATCCACCTGCGGATGCAGGCGTAGTGGATCGAAATCGGTATGGTTGCTGATACGTGGTAAGGCAGTGGACGATGATGCGGATGCACGGTGTGTCTGATTGCGAGGCTGGGCTGGGTTCACGCCGGCAGCGCATCCCCTCTGCCTCCAGGTGCAGGCCATGTAACCAGGGCAGCACACCGATCACTGGTTTGCCGGTGTGGTGTTCGAGCCACTCCAGTCCGGATTGCAGCAGCCGAATGTCGCCACGAAAGCGGTTGATGACAAAGCCCTTGACCCGCGCCTGTTCGCTTTCATTCAACAGGGCGAGGGTGCCGACCAGATGGGCGAACACGCCGCCGCGGTCGATATCGGCGACCAGAATCACTGGGCAGTCCACCGCCTCGGGCAAAACCCATGTTGGCGATGTCGTTTGCCCGCAGATTGATCTCCGCCGGTGAGCCAGCGCCTTCGACGATGATTGTGTCAAAGGCATCGCTGAGGCCGGTTGTGCGATTCGAGCACCGGGGCGCGGGCGGTGCGTTTGTAGTCGTGGTAAGGCGCGGGCATCCATGGTGTCGACCGCATGGCCATGAATGATGACCTGGGCCCCGACATCGGTATTGGGCTTGAGCAGCACCGGATTCATGTCGGTGTGTGGTTGCAGGCCGCAGGCCAGTGCCTGCGCTGCCTGGGCGCGGCCGATCTCG
>AASF01000806.1 GCA_000168735.1 Candidatus Endoriftia persephone str. Hot96_1+Hot96_2
TCATGCGCTGGCTGGCCCATCGCGGCGGTGCACTCGATTATCGGGAGTGGCAAGAGGCCCATCCCGGCGAACCCTTCCCGGGTAACGGTGGCGCTGGGCGCCAGATCCGGCCACCATTCTCGACCGCGGTCACGCCGGTGCCCGACACCCTCTCCGAATACGCCTTCGCCGGGCTGCTGCGCGGCTCACGCACCGAGGTGGTGAAGTCTATCGGCAACAACCTGCAGGTGCCAGCGTCGGCGGAGTTTGTGCTGGAGGGTCATATCCACCCCGACGACATGGCCCCGGAGGGCCCCTTCGGTGACCACACCGGCTACTACAACGAAGTGGAGAGCTTCCCGGTCTTCACCATCGATCGCATCACCCATCGAGAAGAACCGATCTACCACAGCACCTACACTGGCAGGCCGCCGGACGAACCGGCAATCCTCGGCGTGGCGCTGAACGAGGTCTTTGTGCCGATCCTGCAGAAGCAGTTCCCCGAAATCACCGACTTCTACTTGCCACCAGAGGGCTGCTCCTACCGCATGGCCGTGGTAAGCATGAAGAAGCAGTACCCTGGGCACGCCAAGCGGGTGATGCTCGGCGTCTGGTCTTTCCTGCGCCAGTTCATGTACACCAAGTTTGTCATCGTGGTGGATGACGACATCCAACACCCGCGAC
>AASF01000805.1 GCA_000168735.1 Candidatus Endoriftia persephone str. Hot96_1+Hot96_2
TCCTTGATCAAACGCCTCGGCGCAACCGCTAATCGCGATGACCGGCAACCCCAGCTCGACCCTGGCACGGGAGGCGAACGTACACCTCGATGTCGGCGTCGACAAAGAGGCCTGCCCGCTCGGCCTGGCGCCTACCGCCAGCACCACCGTGGCGCTGGTAATGGGTGACGCCCTCGCAGTCGCGCTGCTTGAGACACGCGGCTTCACCGCCGAGGATTTCGCCCTGTCGCACCCCGGCGGGCAGCCTGGGGCGACGCCTGCTGTTGCACGTTGGCGATATCATGCACCGCGACCAGGCGATCCCGAAGGTGGCCGCCAACGCCAGCCTGCAGCAGGCGCTGATCGAGATGTCAGAGAAGGGGCTTGGCATGACCGCCGTAGTGGATGCCGAGCAACGGCTGATTGGCATCTTCACCGACGGCGATCTGCGACGCACCCTGAACAGACCGCTGAACATCCGCGATACACTGGTGTCGGAGGTGATGACCCCGCACGGTGCCACCGTGCCGGCCGAGATGCTGGCAGCAGAGGCACTGCAGATCATGGATGAGAAGAAAATCAACGGTTTTTTTGTGGTCGACGCTGCCGCGCGACTGATCGGCGCATTCAACATGCACGACCTGCTACGAGCCGGCGTCGTTTAGGGTGCCTCCGGATGAATCTGAGCGAGCAGGATTGTGAGGCTAAATTTTCCGCTGCAAGGCAGAAATTGCAGATAATAGCTGGTCTATTGCCAAGATTCTGCCCCGCAAGGAACGCCCTTGGGGTACAACGCAGCAGCGGGGAACTTGGACCACAAGGCTGCCGCCCATGATTCAGTCAGCGGCTCCCTGAAGGAGAAAACAGGTGCAAGACATTCAGGAAAAGGCGCGCAGGATCAGACTGGTCATCTTCGATGTAGACGGAGTGCTCACCGATGGCAGCCTGTTCCTCGGTGACGACGGCCAGGAGTATAAAGCCTTCAACTCCCGCGACGGCCACGGCATCAAGATGCTGCAGCAGAGCGGCATCGAGATAGGCATCATCACCGGACGCAGCTCCGAGGTGGTGCGCCTGCGAATGCAAAGCCTGGGCATCAAACATGTCTACCAGGGCCAGCTCGACAAGCGCCCCGCCTACCAGGAGCTGCGTGATAAACTCGGCCTCAGCGATGCCGAGATCGCCTATGTCGGGGATGATGTGGTGGATCTGCCGATCATGCGCCTGGTAGGGCTGGCAATCGCGGTCAACGACGCCCACCCGTTTGTCACTCAACACGCCCACTGGCTGACCCCGCATGCCGGCGGTCGCGGCGCGGCACGGGATGTCTGCGAACTGCTGATGGATGCCCAGGGGCATCTACAGCG
>AASF01000804.1 GCA_000168735.1 Candidatus Endoriftia persephone str. Hot96_1+Hot96_2
GATCAGATCGGCCTTTAGTTCGAACTCAGAGCCCTCGACCTCGGACATCTGCCAGTTGCCCGCATCATCCTTATTCCATTCGACCTTGACGCACTTCACCGCCTTGACCTGGCCGTTGCCATCGTCGACAAACGCCTTGGTGGCGACCTGCCAGATGCGCTCGCAGCCCTCTTCCTGAGAGGAGGAGGTGCGCATCTTGTTGGGCCAGTTGGGCCAGGTGATGGATTTGTCCTCCTTCTCCGGCGGCTGCGGCATGATCTCCAGCTGGGTGACGGAGGCTGCGCCATGTCGGTTGGAGGTACCGATGCAGTCGGAGCCGGTATCACCACCGCCGATCACCACCACATGCTTGCCTTCGGCAGAGATAAACTCATCCTCGGGGATCTGATCAAGTAGATTCGCGCCGCTAATTCA
>AASF01000803.1 GCA_000168735.1 Candidatus Endoriftia persephone str. Hot96_1+Hot96_2
CCCTTGATCATCAACGACATCACCCGCTCGGTTGAACAGATCGAGCACTCGATCCTGTACTGCCGTCATCGCCGGGCTGCTGGGGCTGTTGTTGTCGGAGGCCGTGCTGTTGCTCCTGCTGTGGAGCCCGATGCGGCGCCTGCGTCTGTTGTCGCGAGCCCTTCCGCTGCTGGCGCAGAATGCCTTTGCCGAGGTGCAGCACAAGCTGGCAAGGCCGATAAAGTGGATTGCCGCCGACGAGATTGATGTGGCGGGAGGCGCTGTACTCGATCTTGCCGCACGGCTTGAGGCACTGAATCTTGAGGTCAGGAAGCGCGCCATCAGCCTGATCGAACGCAGCGAAGAGCTGGCGCGTGAGCGCGATTTTGTCACCAGCCTGTTGCATAACGCCCAGGTGGTGATTCTCACCCAAGGCAGTCAAGGCCAGCTGTTGTCGATCAACCCCGAAGGTGAGCGGGTGTTCGGCTGTCGGGAGGAGCAGGCGGGCAAACTGAGTTTCCTCGAACTGATCGAAGTAGCACGGCGAGATGGATGGCCCGGAGCCCTATCTGCAGCGGCTCAAACGGGGAGAGATCGATGTCTATCAGCATGACAGCCGGGTTGTGGTCAGACGACGGCCGCCAGTTCAGCATCTCCTGGGTCCACTCGCGG
>AASF01000802.1 GCA_000168735.1 Candidatus Endoriftia persephone str. Hot96_1+Hot96_2
GATCAACACCCCAATGGTAAAAAATGTCAGACCGATAAAGTAGGGCAGATAGCTATCCAGGGTGGTGCCGGGCTCGAGCACCGACTCTTCCGGTGATTGCGGATTGTAGTGGACCTCGATCGGCTGCTGCGGCTGGTAACGATTGAGTACCCGCTTCGCCTCAGCGGCGCTGCTTGAGCTGGGGCCACCATCAAAGCGGATGCGCGAACCCCGGTAGTGCGCCCCCGCCACTTGGTAGCTGTAGTCGATCTGGGCTCGATAGAGGCGATTGCCGTCACTGTCACGCGCCTGCTGCAGTTCCGCGATCTCGATCCGACCTGCAACCTGCGGCCAATTGACGCTTGCCTCGGCCTTATCGAGGATCGGCTTGCCCCACTCAAAGGCGGCAAAATAGCCCGCCAAGGCGCAAATGACGCCGAACACCAGGGTGCCAATCACTCCAGCACGTTGTGTAGCCATCACTTCTCCATCGTTTGGCATAGAAATCGTCAACAATTGTGACGTTTCCTGCCATCACCAAGCATCCACCACCTCCACCTTGCAGGTCGGGCGCCCCTTACTGCAGAATCCGCCACACCGTCATCTGCCAAACGCTGGGATAGTATCATGGCTTCCATTCGCACCTTTATCTCTCTCTTCGGCCTGCTGGCAAGCGGCTTGCTCGCCTCCAGCGCCTATGCCGAGGTTACTTCCGAGAACATTATCTACCTGCAGACCGATGGCAGAAGCTCGCTGTTTCATCGCGCCCTGCGGGGGGATGCCTCAAAGCTCCTCTTTCACGTCACCAAATCGCTGGAGCTGAACGACTTCTACTACATCTACCCCAACAAGCGCGACTGGGATGGCACCTCAAACCCGGCTGTCAACACCCTGGCCTTCAACCAGGGGGAGTATGTGGTGGTCTATCCTGAGCAGTTGAGCGACCAGCTCAGCCTTTCTGACGATGGCATCTACA
>AASF01000801.1 GCA_000168735.1 Candidatus Endoriftia persephone str. Hot96_1+Hot96_2
CCTTTTGTCGCTGATGCGCTCGCCCTGGCTGGAATGCCCAATCGGCCTGGCGGCGTCTGCAGCGCCTGAGTCTGCCGATGAACGGTAGCGAGAGGCCCGCCAACGGCGACTACGAATGATGAAGTTATTTTTGGAGATGTGTTGATGAAGAGCATCAAGGTACTGGGTTCTGGCTGCAGGAACTGCGAGACCACCACCAAGCTGATCAGGATCGCCGCTGAACAGGCTGGCGTTGAGGTCGAGCTGGAAAAGGTTACCGATCTGGTGCAGATCATGAGCTATGGCGTGATCTCCACCCCGGGTGTCGTGGTGGATGGCAAGCTGGTGCATGTTGGTGGCTTGCCCAGCCCCAACCAAGTCCGTCAGTGGGTGAGTGAGTAGTCCAAGCAGGAGAATATTCGAATGACGATACGTATCGGTATCAATGGTTTCGGTCGCATGGGGCGGCTTGGTTTGCGTGCAGGCTGGCAGATGCCGGAGTTCGAGATAGTACGCATAAACGAGATCGCTGCCGATGCGAATGGCTCGGCTCACCTGCTCAAGTTTGATTCCGTGCATGGAACCTGGGGTCACGAAGACGAGTGCAGAAGAGGACAACTTGGTAATTGATGACAAGCCCCTGGGCCTACTCATCCAATAGCGCCATTGGTGAAACTGATTGGTCGGAGTGCGACATCGTCATCGAGGCGACAGGCAAACACCACAAGCAGCCGGATACGCTGAACGCCTATTTCGACCAGGGTGTGAAGAAGGTGATTGTCGCTGCACCCACCGAGGGCGCGCTCAATATCGTCTACGGCATCAATCACGATCGATACAACGCCGCCAAGCACAAACTGCTCAGCGCCGCCTCCTGCACCACCAATTGCTTGGCGCCGGTGGTCAAGGTGATGCACGAGCGGATCGGCATACTGCATGGCTGCATGACCACCATCCATGACATTACCAATACCCAGACCATCGTCGATAAGGGCCACAAGGATCTGCGCCGGGCGCGAGCCTGCGGTCAGTCGCTGATCCCCACCAGCACAGGTTCAGTCAAGGCGATCACTAAGATATTCCCTGAACTGACCGGCAAACTGAACGGCCATGCGGTGCGCGTGCCCCTACTCAACGCCTCATTGACCGACTTCGTCTTTGAAGCGGCGCGTCCGGTGACTGCCGAGGAGGTGAACGGCTATTTTTGGGAAGCGGCCGAGGGTGAGCTGAAAGGCATCCTGGGATACGAAGAGCGCCCACTGGTCTCGGTAGACTACGTCAATGACCCGCGCTCCTCCATCGTCGATGCTCTCTCCACTCTGGTGGTCGATGGCACCCAGGTAAAGGTCTATGCCTGGTACGACAACGAGTGGGGCTATGTGAACCGTATGATGGATATCGCCCGGATGGCCGCGTCTATTCCGAAAGGAGAGTAAAGATGCGTGCGCACATAAAGATGAACATGCGTGACCATA
>AASF01000800.1 GCA_000168735.1 Candidatus Endoriftia persephone str. Hot96_1+Hot96_2
GATCAGGCTGGCGGAAAACTCGCGAGCATCCCCATTAAATAGACGCAACTGCGCCCCGCGTGCGGAGTCGCAGTACTTTGAGCAGATGGTGGGAGGGCTCGGCCTCCAGCTGAATATGATGGCCTGTCTGCAGTGGTTGCGAGGTGAAGATTCTTGGCGTGCGCACACTCAGGTGGCCGTTTCCGAGTTCGCCAAGTGGCTTGATTTTGCAAGGACACGCTGCTGCAATCGCTTGTCGATCACGCTCTTGATGGCAATCAGCAGCCCCAAGCCGATGAATGCGCCGGGTGGAAGGATCGCCAGCAACATCCCGTGATACCCCTCTCCCAAGGTGAGGGTTAGCGCTTCCGCTCCGCTGCCGAACATGAGGTGCGCCTGGGAGAAATAGTGGTGCCCTGGCCGGGATCAGTTCTCGCAGTCCGCCCAGAGTCAGCAGCACCAGGGTAAAGCCGATACCGATACTCAGGCCATCCACCAGTGAACGCTGCAGGTTGTTTTTCGAGGCAAACGCTTCCAGCGCGACCGATAATGGCGCAGTTGGTGACAATCAGCGGGATAAAGATGCCAAGAATCTTGTGCAGCTCATGGAACATAGGCATTCCATGCCCCAGTTCGATAGCGGTGACCAAGGAGGCGATGACCATCACAAACACTGGCAGTCGGACCTCGTTCCTCACCAGATTGCGAATCAGTGAAA
>AASF01000799.1 GCA_000168735.1 Candidatus Endoriftia persephone str. Hot96_1+Hot96_2
GATCAAGACCCGCCGCGGCATGGTGCGTGCTCGCGGGCCGAATCAGCAGGAGTACCTGCACAAGGTTCTGAGTTACGACATTAGCTTCGGCATCGGTCCGGCGGGCACCGGCAAGACCTATCTGGCGGTGGCCTGTGCGGTGGAGGCGCTGCAGAAGGATCAGGTGCGGCGCATCCTGCTGGTGCGTCCGGCGGTGGAGGCGGGCGAGCGGCTTGGCTTTCTGCCCGGTGATCTGGCGCAGAAGATCGACCCCTACCTGCGGCCGCTCTACGATGCGCTCTACGAGATGCTCGGTTTCGAGAAGGTCAACAAGCTGGTAGAACGCAACGTGATCGAGGTGGCGCCGCTCGCCTACATGCGCGGTCGCACCCTCAACGACGCCTTTATCATCCTCGACGAGGCGCAGAACACCACACCAGAGCAGATGAAGATGTTCCTCACCCGCATCGGTTTTGGTTCCAGAGCGGTGATCA
>AASF01000798.1 GCA_000168735.1 Candidatus Endoriftia persephone str. Hot96_1+Hot96_2
ACGAATTCGCCTTGATCACCAGTGGCCAGCCCAGCTGCCGGGCGCGCTGCGCCAGTCGGGGTGAAAGCGGGCCACCGCCGATCAACGCCACTCTCAGGCTGTCGGGGGGCGAACAGGTTTCGGCATGATCGAGCAGCCGTGACAGCATCGCTGGCACCAGCGAGATATGGGTTGCCCGATAGCGATGCAGCGCATCCCACACCCGCACCACATCAAATCCCTGCTGCAACACCACCCCCGCCCCTGCGCGCAAACAACGATAGAGGATCGCCAGCCCGGCGATGTGGTAGAACGGTAGGCAATTGAGCCAACGGTCGGCGCTGCCCAGCCCCAGCGCGGCGTTGACCGCAGCGGGTGCTGGCAGCCAGGCTGGATGCCGAGAGCATCACCCCTTTGGGGTCGCCTGTGCTGCCACTGGTGGCGATAATCAGCAGGACTCGGTCGGGGGAGTCACTCGGCACCACTTTGCAGATTGGAACTGGCCCTGCCCCACTATCGCCCAACAGGTAGGCTGCAGGAATCAGCCTGACTCCCGCAGGGTGATCGGCAGAGGGCTGATCGGTAATCAGCAGACGACAGCCGCTCTGCTGCAACAGGCGCTGACGCCGCTCTGGCGCCAGTTGCGGATCGAGCGGCAGCAGCGCGACCCCCAGTCGCGCGCCGGCATACAAAAGCAATAGGAGCAACTGGGGGTCGGCACTAAGCAGACCGACCACCCGATCGGCCGGCTCCAGCGGCAGGCGGCGGCTGAAGCGCACCACTTGCTGTTCAAGTTCCGCATAGCTGACCTGTCGATCCGCCAGCCAGATGGCTGGTCGTGAGGGATAGCGACCTGCGGCGTGGAGCAACCAGTCGCCGGGCCATTGAGAAAGTTCAGCTGCCACCTAACTCTGTCTCATCATTCTGTGTTCGACTGAAGTCAAACCTACCGACCATCCTAAGGGAGCGCTGATAAATTAATCGATCCCAGCCGCCCCCCAGCATCGGGCGATTTTTTCGCCGGAATAGCGGCATATCGTACATCGCATCCTCCACCGCTTCGTCCGGGAGCGAGAACCAATGCTGGAGGAAATAGAGCCGCAGCATCCGAGCCAGCCCCACCGATGGGCGGCCTCGCTTGCCCTTGGGGTAATGCGGTTCGATGAGCGACGCCAGCTCTGGCCAGGATACCAGGGCCTCCGTTCACTTCAGAAATGCCGCCTTACGCGTGATGCATTGCTGTCGCTCTTGGCCCAGTGAGGCTGGGCCAGGTTGCTACATGTCAGAGTCCTCTGTCTCGATATCGC
>AASF01000797.1 GCA_000168735.1 Candidatus Endoriftia persephone str. Hot96_1+Hot96_2
TAGCGGCGGAATCGCCTGATCATCAAAAAAATTGTGCTGTTTATGCCCCTTAATATATATTGCCCGACCGGCAGTTAACCGATATTCTGCTCCCCATCGTATGATCGTGCGCGGTCCCGGTTATGTTCTTAGCCATGGGTTCTTCCTTTTGTTGGGGGGCATCCTCTGATTGGGGCCTGGCAAGCAGGTTGGTGAGGTTTAGATGAACAAGTATTTAGCGGGTGTAGTTGCGTTTGCTTGCATGTTCGGGCTGTCTAACGTGTGGGCGAGTCCAGCAGAAGAGGCGATGAAAGAGTATGATCAGGCGCTCTCGCGGACGCCGAATCTCGAAAATGGCAAAAAGGTTTACAAAATCTGCGCTGTGTGTCACACGCCGGAAGGCTGGGGGCGGGTTGACGGCACCTACCCACAACTTGCAGGGCAACTGAATACAGTGATCATCAAACAGCTGGCTGATATCCGCGCCAGAAATCGTGACAATCCTACTATGCGGCCTTTTACCTCTTCGCGCCTACTTGGAGGTGTGCAAGAGATTGCAGATGTTGCAGCCTATATTGCACAACTTCCGATGACGCCAACTAATGGCCGGGGGTCGGGGATGGACCTGGAGCACGGCGAAAAGC
>AASF01000796.1 GCA_000168735.1 Candidatus Endoriftia persephone str. Hot96_1+Hot96_2
ACGAATCGCCCTGATCAGCAGCCAGCCTAAGGCGCTCATGACCAGCGCGATCAGAGCACCGATTACCATCGTCCACTTCACCGCAAGGGGCAGTGGCAGCTTTGCGAAAGACACCGCGTATCTGGCGAAAAAAGGGAGCTGGCATGATGGCTTAGGTTACAAAAAGGTTGAGATGACTTGGGATATTTTTCTTAGTTCTCCACGCTAGTTAGTATGCGGTTGATCGCATCATTTTGGCCCAAAACCATTTAAGTGACTGGGAAAGAAAAAAGCCCTCTCGTGGAGAGGGGCCAAGGCTACGGCGGGGGATGGGGTGGCCTTAGAAGCTTATTTTCGTGACACAAGGTGCAACTCACCTCGGTACCTCGGCTGAGGGTGATCTGCTTGCTCCCGTCGGGTTGTTTGTCATGGCTCTCCAGGATACGCAGGTCGGCGGTGCGCGCCAGCACACTGCCCTCACCGTTGCTGCCGTGGCAGGCGCGGCAGCTGTTGGGGTTCTGCTCGGCGACGCTCTCGTGGCGATGGGTCCAGTTGGGATCGTTCACCGGATGCATGCCGTGGGGACCGTCGAGGGTCAGGCCGAGACTGCCAGGCACCATGGCAAGTGTCGCACTCGGTGATGGTACCGGTATGGCCCTGTAGGCCGATGGCGGCCAGGTTGTCATTGGCGAGGAAGGGCGAGTTGACATCATCACCATCCGGCTGCACCCGGCAGATGACGTGAG
>AASF01000795.1 GCA_000168735.1 Candidatus Endoriftia persephone str. Hot96_1+Hot96_2
GATCACCAGCACCAGCTGCTGGACGTGGTAGCGGTTGCCCACCGGCAACACCATACGCCCACCCCGCTTCAGTTGGCGCACCAGCGGTGGCGGAACGTGGCTGCCTGCCGCGGTGACGATGATGGCGTCGAATGGTGCAGCCTGCGGCAGCCCATGATAGCCATCCCCGGAGATGCACCCGAATCCGGTCGAAACCCAGTTGCTGCAGGCGCTGTTTGGCCTGATCCGCCAGCTCTTCGACGATCTCCATGGAGTAGACATCCACGCCGAGCCTATCGAGCACCGCCGCCTGATAGCCGGACCCGGTGCCCAGCTCAAACACCCGATCCCCTGCCGAGACCTGGAGTAGTTCGGTCATCAACGCCACGATCAGGGGTTGTGAGATGGTCTGGCCATAGCCGATGGACAACGGACGATTCTGATAGGCGTTGGCGCGCTGTTGTGGCGGCACAAACTCGTGCCGGGGCACATCAGCCATCGCCACGCGGAGCCGGGGTGAGAGCCCCTCCAGCCCAAATGGCACAGCCAATACCCGCAGCTCCCGCTCGACCTCATCCAGCATCACCTCGCGCTGCTGTCGATAGACATCCTCTGCGGCAACTGGGAACAACACCCCGCACCATAACAACACCACCAGCAACTGCTGGAAACCCCGCCCGCATTGCATACCAGCCCTCCTCTGCTGCTTTAAGTATGGCCGATATTTGGCCTCCGGGAGACTTGGCTGGAACAAGCACAAGAGGAAGTTAGGACAATGGTGACGAATAAAGGGATCGGTTTTAAGGCGGCCTTCTTGGTTATTTTCCAAACCGCTCCAGCAATTTCATGAAATTACGTTTGCGTTTATATTTCTCCCGGATTTGCAAAAGATTGTGCCGGAA
>AASF01000794.1 GCA_000168735.1 Candidatus Endoriftia persephone str. Hot96_1+Hot96_2
GATCATGATGATGCGGGTGGTCGGCAGAGCCTGTCGGAATTCGGGCAGCCCTTCGAGCCCTGACTTGCCGGGCATGCGGATATCGAGGATCACCAGTTCAGGTGCCTTGTGCAGCACCTGTATCAGCCCCTCGTCGACGCTGTGCGCGATCCCGACCTGGTGTCCCTGGGTCTGCAGGTGCAGTTGCAGGGTACGGCAACTGGCGACGTCGTCATCCACAATGAGAATTTTGCTCATCTCTCCTCTTCCTCAAGCTGAGAATCTCCGGAGTGCTCCGGTGATTGAAACGAAGTGGGCAGGACAATTGATGCACAGGCGCCCTGCGGTTCGTTATTGTGCCAGCATGATGCTGCCTTTATGTTGTTCGATAATGCGTTTGACGATCGCCAGGCCAAGACCGGTCCCCTGGGCGCGGGAGGTATAGAAGGGATCGAACAGCTTAGCTGCAATCTTCGGGTCGATACCGCAGCCGTTGTCACAGATATCGATGCGCAGGCCGGTACCACGTGGACCGAGTTCGATCATCACCTCGATGATGATCTGGGGTTTTTCTGCACAGGAGGTGGCTTGGGCGGCGTTGACGATTAGGTTGGAAGAAGACCTGGCGCAGCTTGTTGGGGTCGGCGTA
>AASF01000793.1 GCA_000168735.1 Candidatus Endoriftia persephone str. Hot96_1+Hot96_2
TTAAACGAATCGCCCTGATCATGCGCCCCTGGGTTGCTCTCTTCAAAGCCTTTGCCGGAACTCTCCACGCATGAGCATCGCCACCGCGCAGGCCACGTCGAGCTGTTTTTCGTCACTCAGTCGGGATAACAGGCCGCCGTAGCGGTTCCAGGTGGTTGCTACCTTGCGCGCCTGTGAGCTGCCGCTGATGGGTAGACGTTGCAAGGGCGGGAGTCGGGAGGCCTCGTCAGCTGGTTGTGCTGGTGCCAGTGAGGAGTCCTCCTCTTCCTCCTCATTCTCGGCGATTGGACCGCTCAGCAGCTCCGGCTCCTGCAGGGTCCGGATGTACGTTGCGGCGACATAGCCACGGGTACTGCCGAAGGGGATCTCGAACCAGTCGCCAAGGCGGCTCTCGATCACCATCCGGCTGCCTGCGGCCAACTGGCCGAGGCTGCTGGCCTGACGTGAGGCCTGACGTGAGGCCTGACTGCGGACGTGCAGCAGATTCGCATCGACCACGCCCTGCTGGGGCGCCTCGCGCGGGTGCAAATCGACATATTCGCGGGCGACATAGGCGTTGCCCTGATTGAACTCGACCTCCAGCCAGCCCTCCAGCTGGGCGAGCAGCTCGACCCGGTTGCCCGCCGTCAGGGTGCCGAGTATGGCGCTGTTGCTGTCAGGCTGCTGGCGCACGTTGAGCAGGTTGGCGGTGACACGGCCGATGAGGCGCGATGGTTGCTCGACCAGATCGACATAATCGGCA
>AASF01000792.1 GCA_000168735.1 Candidatus Endoriftia persephone str. Hot96_1+Hot96_2
GAGACGAGGCGTGCGGCCTGGTAGGCGTAAGGATTGGCGAACTGAAGCGGCATCCGGTATGGACGTTTGGACACGGCAACTTCGATCGAACCCATCTGCGTCAGCCACTCATCCAGATCCCGCTGGAGACGCTGGAATAGAGCCTCCCGTTCTGTGATGGCTTCATGCACCTTGATCAGCCACCAGTCCGCATACGGGTCATCATTGCGCGCCGCCTGCCAGATCAGCCGTAACCTGTCGGCGAAGAGTCCCAAACCGATGATCGGCGACCGCCCCTTCGTGCCGTTACGGCCACGTATCAGCCGACGCGCCTGATTCATATGCAGGGTCAGCCAAGCCTGGCCGCGCAGAGGACCCAGTTTTTCATGGCCATCGGGTTCGGGAATGAAATTTTCTGCAGTCACAGGCTGTCGGGGTTCTTGTTGCATGAATATACGCGTATCAACGCATGTGCATTCTTGATGAACAAGGGAAAATCCCGCAGAGACATGGCAGGGTTATATACCGGGTTCGAATTTTGACAGGTGATTCCAGTGGAATCACTTAAAGGAAACCTTATGTGTCGTTAGCTTCAGATAACGAATCCTTGTTTTTCTGCATTCCCAACGCATTGCGCATCTCATCCAGGCGCTCCTTTGCCAACGCCATACGTTTCTGTCGTTGCTCCTCGGTTTCTTTCGGCGCCGTGGAAACATCACTGTGCGATGCCCGCTGACGGTCCGCTTCCCGGGCACGCCGGACATCCTGCACCTTGATGCCGAGATTGGGCACAAATTCACCGGATTTCATCAGCTCACAGAGCCGAATCAGGAAGCTGATCTCGTCGTAGACCGGCTTCATGCCCTTCTGCTCGGCCTGGAACCGCCCCTCCAGTTCATCGAGGATCTGCTGACGCTGCTCTGGCTCAAGCACGCCAAGATAGCGATTTGCAATGTCACGCTGGTTGTCGCTCAGGCGTCGTGGATACACC
>AASF01000791.1 GCA_000168735.1 Candidatus Endoriftia persephone str. Hot96_1+Hot96_2
GATCACGATCTGCCAGTGCCGGACCATTGGTTCTCGGCGGATATCGGTGAGCTGCAGCAGTGGGTTGAGGCAATCCGCCAGGCCCATCGGATGCTCGGCAGTGAAGCGGTGGAGCCGACAGCGGTGGAACGTAAGCACCGTGATGCGTTTCGTCGCAGCGTGGTAGCGATCCGTAATATTTCCAAGAATGAGCCCTTCTCGCCTGAGAATCTGGGTGTCCGGCGTCCGGGTAGCGGCCTGAAACCGAACCATATGGATGCATTTTTTGGGCCACCGGGCGACCCGCACCATCGCCGCCGGTGAGTTTGATCCACTGGTCTGACCGGGAGGGCAACTGGGTTGATTGAACTGCGCTGAGCTGGTGGAGAGAGACGACTGAATGGCCAAGATCGACATGCTGCTGGTCTACCCCAAGGCCACCAAAGATTCACCCGTCAATCTGACGCCGCTCTCCATCCTCTATCCTGGCGCGCTGTTTGAGTCCCAGGGCAAGCGGGTCGCCGTATTTTGACGCACGCTACGATCCACCGGAGCTGCTCGACGAGCCTGATCGGCGAGGCGGACGAGATTGGCGTCAGCTGCTTCACTGGCTACCAGGCCGGCCAGGCGGCACGCATCCTGAAACACGCCAAGCGCCTCAAGCCTGGCATCATCACCGGGGTCGGCGGCCACCATGCCCGCATCCTGCCGGAGCAGTGCCTGAGCGAGCCGTTTGTCGACAAGGTCTGGCGGGAGCGGGTCTACGGCGAACACCTCTTTCCCTACAACGAACGCACCAAACACATGTTTGCGCGCGGTGACATGCAGTATTTCACCTCGCGAGGTTGCCCCTTCCCCTGCACCTTCTGCGCCCTCACCTCGCCCTGGAAGCCGAAGCCA
>AASF01000790.1 GCA_000168735.1 Candidatus Endoriftia persephone str. Hot96_1+Hot96_2
GATCAGATCCGATAATCCAGTGGTGAGGCGCTTCGACAGTCTGTCGAAGCGCCAGATCCCACAAANCAACACCCAACAGGCCGTTCGGGAAACCGGACGGCCTGTTGGTTTTAACCCTACTCTTTCTCCTTCCCCTTGTTCAGATAGGCGTTGGCCTCCAGATGCGCCGGTATGCGCCTGAGCACCCGCACATAGGCGCGCTTTGCCGCCTCATGATCCCCCAGCCAGGCCTCAGCCCTAGCCAGATAGACCCATGGTGTGGCGGATGACGGATAGCGGGCGGCGAGTTCGGAGGCGTGCTTTTTCATCACACTCCACTTGCGTCTCCCCTCTTCACTGACCAGCAGGCGCAGATGCGCTGTGAAGTTCCAGGGGGAGCGCTGCAGCACCTGCTTGGCATAGCGCGCCGCTTCCTTCCAACGCTGCTGTACCAACAAAGGAAGCGTCAGTCCGAGACGGGCATCGATGGAGTTAGGATTGAGCCGCAGCGCCTTTTCGTAGCTGCGAATCGCATCGTTATGGTTGCGTACTAGATAGTTCAGCCAGCCATATCGTAACAGGGCAAACTCAGCAGTATCGCCACCGCCATTGAGGAAGG
>AASF01000789.1 GCA_000168735.1 Candidatus Endoriftia persephone str. Hot96_1+Hot96_2
TGCAGGTTAAACGAATCGCCCTTGATCATCAGTTCGATAAGGGAAAAGCCGTTGGAGTGGCATACCTTGGTTTGCATGTCGTTCACCGCTATTTAAAGGTACCTGGGGAAGGCGTTGGAAACAGCTCAGCCATTGTTGGTCTGAGAGTAATATCACCGGGATCACTCTCGGCAAAAACGGGGGAAGCTGGGCCGTTTATGCCAGCTTCCCCAATCCCAGATTTTAGCCGGATCCGAGTGGCAGGGGTTAACTGCCTGTACGCACCGGGATTGTAACTAATGGCGCCGTTGACGGTGATGGTTGCAATCTCTTGGCGCTACGCCGGTGCCGTCACCTGCCGGGTCGTAGGCGGGGCGAGTCAACGTTAGGTCACTTGCGTCCGTGCCATTGCCGCCGACGACGATGACATCGCCTGCCCCATTGGCTGCCTGGGCAAACGCTGCGTCGCCACTGGGAGCGGTGCCGCCGCTGTTGTTGAGTGCGGTGATCCACTCAGCTGTTGTGTCGGTAGGAAAAGTACCGCCACGGGCGACCACAGATTGGCGTCGGGACATCTCGGAGCGAACAAAGTTGATGCCCTCTTCATAGGCGGTATTCACTCGTGTGACGTTCGCTTCAGTAATGTAGCCGTTATAGGCCGGGATGGCGATAGCGGCCAGGATGGCGATGATCGCAACTACGATCATCAGTTCGATAAGTGTGAAACCAGATTGGTTTTTCATTGCTGCATTCTCCTCAAAATACCTGTTGGGCGGTGAAGGGCTGCCCAAAACCCGGAGCGTTTGGCCGGTGGCCGTCACTGGTGATGTCTACGCAGTTTCTGTGCCACGAGGATGGAATGGCGCTTATGTTCTGATGTAATTCAAATATTTCAATTGGTTATGCACTGCGTTCAGCTCTAAGATCAGGGCGGATTACACCGGAACGCATACAAGGAATTAAAGTGAGGGCCTCAAGTGTCACTAAGTGACATTTTTTGTCACCTGTGGCTGAGGGTTCTCAGTGAATGCCAGCAAGAAAAACTGCAGAGAGCGGTCTCGCGTGACGATAACTGTGGAGATCGCGGTCGGCATGGATCTCGCTAGTGTGGTGACAGACCGATTGGGATCATAAAAGTGGAACCTAAATCCTGGCTGCTGGTTGGCTTCCCAGCCAGAATTAGGTGTTGAATGGTCACACAAACAGGCAGGGTAGAGCGTTGAAGGCAGGGGTTTCGCAAGTCAATGAGATGATGGGGCCGGACCGGAAAAGTGCGCGGCGGCTCCTTGTGTTGCTGACATCGCTGACGCTTTTCTGGATGCTTTCCCTGTTTTTGATAAGGACGGTGGGTTTTTTTGT
>AASF01000788.1 GCA_000168735.1 Candidatus Endoriftia persephone str. Hot96_1+Hot96_2
GATCACCACTCGCACCTTTGAGGACCGCCTCGAATACCCTAGCCCATGTGCGCAATGCCGGCAGTCAACGTCTGCTCCGGCGGCATCCTCCGGCATGGGCGAGTCGCGTCGTGACCGGGCGCGCATGCTGCAGGAGCTGGCGAACCTGCCACGCCATCCCGAATCGGTGCCGATCAACATGCTGGTGCCGGTGGAGGGCACTCCGCTCTACGACGCCGAGGGCATCGATCATCTGGAGTTCATCCGCACCATCGCGGTGGCGCGCCTGCTAATGCCCGAATCCTACGTGCGCCTCTCCGCCGGACGCGCTGAGATGAGCGATGAGGCCCAGGCGCTCTGTTTCCTGGCTGGCGCCAATTCGATCTTCTATGGTGAGCGCCTGCTGACCACCGATAATCCTGAGACGGATGCCGACCGGCAGCTGTTCAACCGCCTCGGCCTCACGATGGAGGCGAGCGTAGAGAGCATGGTGAAGGCGGCCAAGGGGCCGTGCCGCAAGTCGGCATAGGTGATGGCAGTGGTAGGAGCGCTATTCGCAGCGCGAATCGGTGCCGGGTTATGAACGGATGACCGAGAAGAGCCTCGACAAGCGGCTCCAGCAGCATCGTCGCGATGGCCTCTATCGCAGCCGCCGTCCTGTTGCAGAGCCCACAGCAGACTGAACTGCAGCTGGATGGCCGGTCGATGCTGGCGTTCTGTTCCAACGACTATCTGGGACTGGCCAATCATCCGGAGCTGAAGGCGGCAGATGCACAGCCGGTATCGACCGCTGGGGTGCCGGCAGTGGCGCGGCGCACCT
>AASF01000787.1 GCA_000168735.1 Candidatus Endoriftia persephone str. Hot96_1+Hot96_2
CGCCCCATAGTATTACCTTCTCGGCTGAAAAGCGCTCGATTCTACGCCGAGTCGAGGTGTGGCACAAAAGCGGCAAACCCGCAGGAGCGCTGCTTGTAGCGCGAATCGAGGGCATTGGGCCATTCGCGCTGCGCGCAACACCCCTACTTCTGTTTCCAATTGCCGCCGGCATCCTGATACCACCAGCCGGCAGCGGCCTCTTTAATCCAGGTGCGGGCAAAGATGTTACGCACATCGGTCTCCCACTCCGGATGGCCGTTGGCCTTGGCAATCTCCTGATAGAGCTGGTTGCGCTCGCGGTTCTCGGCGGCCACCAGTTTTTTCAGATGGCTGCGCTGTATTCAATGGCACTGCCGACTGCTGCCGTACACCCACCAGCGCCTTGTTGGTGAAGCCGATGGCACCGTTCTTATAGAAGGCGACCAAAGCGCCATGACGCTGCTTCATCGCCGCCTGCAGCTTACGAACTGTGGGGGTGTTGATATTGAAATCGGGCGTCGCCCGCCGCCTGAGCGCTGGGAATCAGCCACTCCAGCGGGTTGATCACAATAAACTGATGGCGGCCGGGGAGCCGCATCGACTGGTCGTCTTTGCCAGGTTTATCTACCTTCTCCTTGCCGAGGATATCCTTGACGATCTCCTCCGCTGCCTGCTGTGCCTCAGCGGCCGGAAAGTAGATATTGATGGTGACACAGGCTGCCAGGAACAGTACACCGAACGCAAACGCTGCCAATCTTAAGCTCTTCATCATCGACTCCATCTTCATTTACTACTGGATCACCGGCGCAGCACCACCTGACTGGGTGATCCCTTTCAACTGGCTCCGAGCAGGCTATCCCAATTGGCAGTGCGATTGTAGCCGATCACATCGATGCGGGGGATGCCACCGCCCTCCACCAGATAGTAGCCCCGATCCGTCTCACCGACACCACTCATCTGACAGACGCCCGCCTGCAGTCGACAGCCGATACCCAGACGACTGTAGCCAAACTCCTCGAAAAAACGCAGGAAGGAGCGTGCCAGAGAACCGGAGATGCCGCTACCGCCAAGGTTGGAGATGTTATCCACTGCCTGCTGGCTGATCCGGCGGCGCGAGTCGTCATCTTCGGGTGTGTGGAAGAAGGCGTCGAAGCTGACTGGCCTCCACGCCTCCATCTGTAGTTC
>AASF01000786.1 GCA_000168735.1 Candidatus Endoriftia persephone str. Hot96_1+Hot96_2
TTCAATCCTGGTCTCGGTGGTGTCGAACTCGATCGCGCCACGCGCGGCACGGCTCGCATGCAGCACCTGAAACAGCTGGTAGAGCTCTTGGATATGCGGCAACACATCGGCGTACTGCTCACAGAGCGCGCCGTCGCCGTCGAGCATCGCCGCCACCTTGTCGTAGGTGAGGCGGGCATGGGAGTGCATCACCGCGGGGAACAAGGCGCGAGCGAATAATCTTGCCGCTGCGATCGATATAGAGCTCGCAGGCCATGCAGAGCCGGTCGACCCGGGGGTTAAGCGAGCAGAGGCCGTTGGAGAGGATCTCCGGCAACATCGGCACCACTCGGTCGGGGAAGTAGACCGAATTACCGCGCTTGCGCCCCTCCACGTCGAGTGGGGTATCGATCGCTACATAGTGGGAAACATCGGCGATGCAGACTAGCAGCCTCCACCCCTTGGGCTTGGCCTCGCAGTAGACCGCATCGTCGAAATCCCGCGCGTCGGCACCGTCGATGGTGACCAGCGGCAATTGACGCAGATCGACCCGGTCCGCCTTGTCGGCTTCCGCCACCTGCTCGCTGAGACCGGCGATCTGCTGCTCCACCGATTCCGGCCAGGCCACCGGGATCTCATGGCTACGAATCGCGATATCGGTCTCCATGCCCGGCCCCATGTGGTCGCCCACCACCTCGGTGATACGACCGATCGGTGGGGTGCGGCGGGTCGGCTGATCGAGGATCTCCACCACCACCATCTGCCCCTGTTTGGCCTCGCCGATCTCGCTGCGCGGGATCACGATATCCTTGCTCAGGCGCTTGTTGTCGGGGGCGACGATACCGACGCCGGCCTCACAGTGGAGCCGGCCCACCACCGAATGGGTGCTACGTTCCAGCACCTCCACCACCGCACCCTCGGTGCGGCCGCGGCGATCGACACCGATCACCCGCACCACCGCACGATCGCCGTGGAACAGAGTGCGCATCTCCTTGAAGGAGAGATAGAAGGG
>AASF01000785.1 GCA_000168735.1 Candidatus Endoriftia persephone str. Hot96_1+Hot96_2
CCTTATTCCATTCCGGTTCGTTGGTACCTGCAGGGCGTTACTTATATTGGCCTGGATAATTTGCTAGACGTACGAGGCGGCATTTTAAGCGAAGTATTCAGGCACGGAATCGGTCCACCTATTTGAAGAACGCGATTAAATATGGATAAAAACGTCGTTTGGCACCACGCCACTGTCACCCGCGAGAGGCGGGAGAAAATGAATCGTCACAAGGCGAAATTGCTCTGGTTTACCGGCCTGTCGGGATCGGGTAAGTCGACCCTGGCGCATGCGCTGGAGGAGGAGTTGCATCAGCGTGGTTGTCACACCTACGTGTTTGATGGCGACAATGTGCGCCACGGGCTCTGCCGAGATCTGGGTTTCAGTATTGAAGACCGCACCGAGAACATTCGCCGCATCGGTGAGATGGCGAAGCTGTTTGTCGATGCTGGGGTGATCGCGCTGACAGCCTTCATCTCGCCGATCCGCGAAGATCGTGAGCGCGCCCGTGGCCTGTTTCCCCATGGCGACTTCATCGAGGTCTATGTCAAGTGCTCGCTGGAGAAGTGCGAGAGCCGTGACGTAAAGGGGCTCTATCAGAAGGCTCGTGCCGGTGAGATCCCGGAATTTACCGGTATCTCCTCTCCCTACGAGGCGCCGGTGAAACCCGAGATCAACGTCGATACCGAGATCGACACCCTAGAGGATTGTATTGCACAGATTCTCAGCGTGCTGGAAGAGCGTGGTGTCATCCCCAACTACGTGGTGGGCGACTGAGAGGGTGTACTGAAGGCTCCCCGGCGGGGGAGTCAGGGCCTGATCTCGTCAAAACTGCAGACCTGCCGGTATGCTGCGGCTGGACCGAGAGCATCACTCTCCCGCACCAGCCAGACGGCGTCGACGTCGGCTCCCGTGCCGTGGTGATCTGCTGCGGTTCTCCACCCTGTTCGCTATAGATGGCTCATGATGATCTCACGCTCAGCAGGCGCATCTCACACTCAAACATAAACTCGAAGGCTTCGACGTGACGGATCGCCTCGTCGATCGATTCGCCCCATGTATAGAAACCATGGCCCTGGATCAGGAAGCCGACCAGGTCGGGGTTTTCATCGATGTAGCGATCGACCCGGTTGGCGAGCCGCGCAATATCCTGGTCATTGGCGAAGATCGGTACCCGGACCTGACAATCGTGGCTGTCG
>AASF01000784.1 GCA_000168735.1 Candidatus Endoriftia persephone str. Hot96_1+Hot96_2
GATCAAGCTGCGCGCCGAACGGGGCCAGCGTGAGGAGATCAAGCGTCTGGTGGATATCTTTCGCGGCAAGATTATCGACGTCACCGAGAGCAGCTACATCGTCGAGATGACTGGCCAGGCGGATAAGCTCGATGCCTTTATCAATGCGGTGGATGAAGATCTGGTGGTCGAGGTGGTGCGTACCGGCCCCTCCGGTATCGCACGCGGAGACAAGGGGCTGGGTCTCTGAGGCTCTGCTGGGCCAATGATTAATTATGAATTTTGAATGATGAGTTGAGTGGTGCTCGAAGCGCACTCACCCCTGATTCAAGATTAAGAATTCAAAATTTTTCCGAAGGAAAACAACATGGCTATCAACGTTTATTACGATAAAGATTGCGATCTCTCCATCATCAAGGGCAAGACGGTCGCGATCATCGGTTACGGCTCCCAGGGCCACGCCCATGCCAATAATCTGAAAGACTCCGGCATCAATGTCATCGTCGGCCTACGCGAGGGTTCCCCCTCGGTGATCAAGGCGGAGAACTCCGGCCTGACCGTCAAGCCGGTGGCCGAAGCGGTGGCGGCGGCCGATCTGGTAATGATCCTCACCCCGGATGAGTTCCAGTCTGCCCTCTACCGCGACGAGATCGCCCCTAACCTCAAGCAGGGCGCGGCCCTTGCCTTCGCCCACGGCTTTGCCATCCACTACAATCAGATCGTGCCGCGCGAGGATCTTGACGTGGTCATGATCGCCCCCAAGGCCCCCGGCCACACCGTGCGTAGCGAGTACGAAAAGGGCGGCGGCATCCCCGATCTGATCGCCGTCTTCCAGGACGCCACCGGCAGCGCCAAGGCGACCGCCCTCTCCTACGCCTCCGCCATCGGCGGTGGCCGCACCGGCATCATCGAGACCACCTTCAAGGACGAGACCGAGACCGACCTGTTCGGCGAGCAGGCTGTGCTCTGTGGCGGTGCGGTGGAGCTGGTCAAGGCCGGCTTCGAGACCCTTACCGAGGCGGGTTACGCCCCGGAGATGGCCTACTTCGAGTGCCTCCACGAGCTGAAGCTGATCGTCGATCTGATGTACGAGGGCGGCATCGCCAACATGAACTACTCGATCTCCAACAATGCGGAGTACGGCGAGTATGTGACCG
>AASF01000783.1 GCA_000168735.1 Candidatus Endoriftia persephone str. Hot96_1+Hot96_2
CTTGCGCCGTGAATTCATCCTTGAAGGCTTGATGGCTGCATCCCTGCTGCCGATACCTCGGCAATCAGACAGATCACCACCAATCATTTGGTGGCCGGGTCGATAATCTCCCAGCCAGCGGCTTGTGATGGATGTCACGCCGCCGTACTCAATCCCTGTCAACCGATCTCCTTCAGCTGCGTTGTTCTGACTACAGGCGTCGATCCGGTCGCCTTTGAGTCAGTTCAAACAGAGGAGAACTGTTGTGGATAGCAAAGATTTCAGTGTTTTTAGGGCAGGTGGCGCGGCGTTGCGGCGCTTCCTGCAGTTGGGTTCACTGCTGGCAGCGATCGGCTTTGCCGCACTGCTGGGTGGCTGTGGTGGTGGCTCGGTCGAAGGGGAGAGCGGTGATGTCTGGGTTGGTCTGACCGATGCGGCGGGCGACTTTGCCACCTACACGGTTGATGTCACCGCCATCACCCTGACCAAGGCGAATGGCGAGGTGGTGGAGACCCTGCCGCTACAGACCACTGTTGGACTTTGCCCAGTATGTCGATATGACCGAGTTTCTCACCGGCGGCACCGTGCCCTCGGGGCTCTATGTGGCGGGCACCCTGTCGCTCGACTATAGCAACGCAGTGATCCAGGTGGAGAACGCGGCGGGTGAGATCGTT
>AASF01000782.1 GCA_000168735.1 Candidatus Endoriftia persephone str. Hot96_1+Hot96_2
AGCGCATGGACAGCAGCGCCTGCAAGATAAATTGCGCGAAGAACAAGAAGCCGCCGTTAAGGAGGGCAAAAAGAAAATCACCCGCAGCCTGCGCCCCAAACAGCACATCACCACCATGGCCGATCTTGATCAGCTAATTACCGATCTAGAACAATTACGCAGCGAACTGCAATACGCCCATGAATTTGAACTCACCATTAACCTGGTCAGCGACCAGGAAACAGACGAGTAAGGGAGCAAGGACGCACCATGGCATTTGATCAAAGCACCCGCAACCGTCTGCAAAAGTTTGTCAGCGAAGCTCGTGGCATCCTCAGCGAAGAGTTCACGCGCCAACTGCAAGCCACCTATGGGCTAGACCCCAAAACCGGCACGGTCGCAGACGTGAGTTCGCTCACGCATCTGGATAATCGCCAACGGCAAACCGCCCATATTCTGCGCGAGACCCTTGCCCACTATGTGGCCGGCACCCCAGGAAAAGGAAATCAAGATCGCACCAGGCAATCACTCGACCGCATTGTGCGCGAGCAAGCTTTTACCGTGCTCAACCGTCTGGCAGCACTGCGCATGGCCGAGGCCCGTGGCTTCTTGTTGGAGTCCATTGCCAACGGCTATAGCTCCAAGGGCTTTCAGTTGTATAAACAATTGGCGGGCAGTGCCCTAGGGGAAACCGGTGACGCCTACCGAAACTACCTATTCAGCTTGTTTGATGAATTCAGCCTCGACCTGGCCGTACTCTTCGACCGCCATAGCGCCCAGGGCCGTCTATTCCCCAGAGAATCGGCCCTGCTCGAACTGCTTGAGCAAATCAACCACCATGAAATCGAATACCTCTGGGCCGAAGACGAAACCATTGGCTGGATCTACCAATACTTCAACTCCCAGGAAGAGCGCAAAAAGATGCGCGCCGAATCCCAGGCGCCGCGCAATAGCCGCGAGCTGGCCGTGCGCAACCAATTTTTCACCCCGCGCTATGTGGTGGAATTTCTCACCGATAACACCCTGGGCCGTATCTGGTATGAGATGACCCAATGGGATACCGGCTTAACAGAAAGCTGCCGTTATCTGGTACGCCGCCCAACGGAAATC
>AASF01000781.1 GCA_000168735.1 Candidatus Endoriftia persephone str. Hot96_1+Hot96_2
GAATTAGCGGCGCGAATCGCCTGATCCTTATCTCAGCGAGTCCGTAACATTATGGTTACTGCATCTGATGCTTTGTCGACGAAATGCTCTAGAAGATCCGGCCGTCGGACTTGCCGATGCTTGGTTTGCATTGTTTGCTGAAGGCACACTGCGCTTAGGGAATCGTTTCGACCAGAAATCTTATCTGGACTACTTGATAGAGCGCCATGGCAAGAAGGGATACTTGAAGGGACTGTCTGGACTAGTGTTGTGCAGTCTACTTGGGAAATCGACATGCTTTGGACCGATTACCGTCCTATCCGAAGAGGTGTCAGGCGGACAGACATTGTATCTTCGGCACGCTGCGCCTGCTGAGCGCAGGTCACTTTCCCGCTTACTCAGCTTATCTGTTTCTTGTTTGGGACACCCTATACGATGGACACAACCAACTAGCCATTGATGACATCTTTACGCAGTCTCGTTGTTTAGCAGTTATGGGCTGGGATCGAGCAATGGCGACTCCCTGGCTCGACTGGATGGCAGATCATGGGCTGCTCCAGCTTGATCGACAGACCGGCAACACATTAGCTCTGCGGTTGCGGGACACAGAGGCAGTAATTGCTGGGATATTCGATGAACTGATCTGAGCCTGGTAAGTTCAGGATTGATTTTAACGCGGAGAGGTCACAGTGAGCATTGGGCAGGTTATCCACTTTCATAACGAGCGATTCTTCGAAGGCGCTGTTCAGCTAAGCTGGGTACACCGGCGCGTCGATCAGGCTCGCCAGGCAGCTGAGGCCTTTGTTTTTCACGGTCCGCGCTATCACGGCGCAGGAGAAGCTGAACGCGAGGGGATCGAGGGAACGTATAAGCTCAAGGATACTGCTAGCTTTGTACGTGATCTCCTCGGTTCCATGCGTGCCTGGAGTTTGAACGGCCGAGTAGGTTAATCCCTACTGGTTGGTTGTGGCAGGGTATGGATCAAGGCGAATTCCGGCCGCTAATTCAATTCC
>AASF01000780.1 GCA_000168735.1 Candidatus Endoriftia persephone str. Hot96_1+Hot96_2
GATCCGGATGAGCTGGTCACTGGTACATAGACGTGCGGTTGTCCCGGGCGTGTGACGATGTCACCGGCACGCTGGGCATTAAGAGCCGCAGCCTTGGGCTCTTCCGACTGGGTCGTCCTGCCAGTGCGCGGATAGACCCCGCCCCAGGTCTGCAATGGCCAGGTGCCCAGTTCGCGCAGACCGGGAATCAGGCTGGCGGGATAGAAGATCTCCGGGATCTCCTGACGCCACGACAGGGCGTCGAGGCCGGACTGGAAATAGGGAAAGAAGGACGTGGTCTCAGACGGGCACAACAGGCCGACCCCGGCGACGATACCCGTAAGCGAACTCAGCGGATGGCCAATGGCGTCAGTTTCACGGTAGACCAGATTCTTGTGGTCACGCTCCGAAGTTCCTTCCGTCCGGTTGCCAGCACTGTTAATCGGCACCGGCAGCAAGGCTGCCCAACAGACCCGTGGCCGCGGTCTTCTGCGCCAAGCCCAGCGTGGCCCGGATCTCGGTCCACGGATACACGGTCCGCATCGAGGGTGACGCCATCCTTAAGATCGACGATCACGTAGTCATACCAGGCGGCCAACGCCTCCGGTATGACTTCATGGAATGCGATGCCCACAGGCAACGCATCCGAAAGCGGCCGAACCGCCTGCTTGAGGCTGTCGCGCTTTCTGGCAATGGTTTCCTACCGGTGCTCGCCACTCTTGCGGTAGAACGTACTGACAGGCAAACCGGAGACGGCATGAACGCTCTGCCCGGCCAGCCCGGCCTATTGCAGGGCGTGTTGAACAACCACCCGGTTCAACCCAGACCACGGGTAGCCTTCAAAATGTGTGGGCACACCGTCAACGGCACCAACTGAATACACGGTATCCTCGGTCTCGTACTCAGAGATGCGTTGCTCAGCCTCATGGA
>AASF01000779.1 GCA_000168735.1 Candidatus Endoriftia persephone str. Hot96_1+Hot96_2
CCTTGATCCCGACTTACTCACTCGGGCACCACGTCAGCGGCAACTGCTGAAGCTGTTTGCGTGCACATCCCACAGGGCTTAGCAGAGAGCAGCTGAAGCGGCAGTTCGGTGAGGCGCTCTCGGCATTACGCAGCCTGCAGCAGAAGGCCTGGATCGAACCCTGCACCCTGCACCCCACGCAGCCGCCAGACACTCCAGTCAGCGGCCCAACGCTCACCTCCTATCAACAGCAGGCGGTGGAGAGGGTCAGCAGCGCCTTCGGGGGGTTTCAGGCCTTTCTGCTCGATGGGGTCACCGGCAGCGGCCAGACAGAGGTCTATCTCAAACTGATCGAACAGCTGCTCACCGGGGATGGCCAGGTGCTTGGTGCTGGTGCCAGAGATCGGCCTCACGCCGCAGCTGACACGCCGCTTCGAGCGACGCCTTGGATGTCGCATCACCCGCCTCCACTCCGCTCTCTCCGAGGGCGAGCGGGAGGAGGGCTGGCACGCCGCACGGCTCGGCGAGAGCCAGCTGATCATCGGCACTCGCTCGGCGATCTTCGTCCCGCTGCCCCGGCTGCGCCTGATCATCGTCGACGAGGAGCACGATCTTTCACTCAAGCAGCAGGAGGGGTTCCGCTACTCC
>AASF01000778.1 GCA_000168735.1 Candidatus Endoriftia persephone str. Hot96_1+Hot96_2
TCACTGGTGCGGCGGCGGCCTGGATGGTGACGGTGCGGGTCACCTGCGCGGCGGCATTTCCAGAGGTGTCTGTTACGTCATAGGTGACGGTGTAGCTACCGGCGGTGGTGGCATCGACCGGGTTATTGATAAGGATGTTGGCGGTGATGTCGCCGTCGATGTTGTCGCTGGCAGTGGCACCGGCATCCGTATAGGCGACGCTGCCAGCCTCTCGCGTCACCGTGGCATCCCCGAGCAGGGTGATGCTGGGTGGGGTCGCGGCAATCACATTGACCGTACGGGTGACGGGTATTGCGGGGTTACCGGAGGAATCGCTGACATTGTAGGTGAGGGTGTAGCTGCCGGGGGTGTTGGTGTCGACTGTGCCGCTTATGAGCACAGGGGTGATGTCGCCATCCAGAGCATCGATGGCGGTCACACCTGGATCGATGTACTCGGTGGGGCCGGTCTCCCAGGTGTGTGGGTTAGGCGCGTTGACGCTGATGATCGGCGGGGTCAGGTCGGCGGTGACGTTGATTGTGCGGGTCACCTGGGTGGCGGCATTGCCTGCAGCATCGGTGACACTGTAGGTCAGGGTGTAGGAGCCGACGGTGGAGGTGTCGACGCTGCCGCTGATACTGATGTTGGCGGAGATGTCGCCGTCGATGTTGTCGCTGGCGCTGGCGCCTGGGTCACTATAGCTGGAACCTGCGTCGACAGTCAGTGGGTTGTCGCCGGCGAGGACGATTACCGGTGCAGTCTGGTCGGTAACACTGACGGTGCGGCTCTGAGTGCTGGTGTTGCCGGCCGCATCCGTGACCTGGTAGGTCAGGGTGTAGTCGCCGAGGGTGTTGGTGTCGACCGTACCGCTGATGGTCACACTGCCCGAAACATCGCCATCGAAGTTGTCGTTGGCGCTGGCGCCTGGGTCGGTGAAGCTGGCGCCCACGGCTATCGTCATTGGGTTGTCGCCGCTCAGGGTGATTACCGGTGCGGTGGCGTGCGAGATGTTGACCGTGCGGGTCGAGGTGGCCGTGTTGCCGGCTGCATCGTTGACTGTGTAGGTGATGGTATATGTGCCGGCAGTGGTTCTGTCGACGCTGCCGCTGGTGGTGATGTTGCCGGTGATATCGCCGTCGACATTATCATTGGCGCTGGCGCCTGGGTCGCTATAGGCGGTAGTG
>AASF01000777.1 GCA_000168735.1 Candidatus Endoriftia persephone str. Hot96_1+Hot96_2
CTTGATCAGTGGCGAGTCGCTGCCTCAGGAGCGGGGGAGTGGTGATAGGGTGATCGGCGGTACGGTCAACGGCAGTGGTGCACTGCTGCTGGAGGTCAGCCGGATCGCCGACCAGACCACCCTGGCCCAGATCATCCGCATGGTGAAACAGGCGCAGATGAGCAAGCCGCCGATCGCCCGGTTGGTTGACCGGGTGGCGGCGGTGTTCGTGCCGGTGGTGGTGACAATTAGTCTGCTGTCCTTCATTTCCTGGATGGTGCTGGCGCCAACTCCGGCGTTGCCGCTGGCCCTGACCGCTGCCATTGCAGGTGTTGGTGATCGCCTGCCCCTGCGCATTGGGGCTGGCCACCCCGATCGCGATCATGGTGGGCACCGCACGGGGCGGCCCAGTTCAACATCCTGATCCGTAACAGCGAGGCGCTGGACGGGGCGAGCCGCCTGAGCCACCTGGTGGTGGACAAGACCGGCACCCTGACCCAGGGTCGGCCGCTGCTGCACAAGATCTACCCCCAGGATACGGCGACCGAGGATCTCTGCCTGCAACTGGCTGCGGCGCTGGAGCAGGAGTCGGAACACCCGCTGGCTCATGCGATCACCTCGGCAGCGCGGGAGCGTGGCCTGACGATCCCGCCTGCCAGCAAGTTTCAGGCCCTGCCGGGGCAGGGTGGAGAGGCCGAGGTCGCCGGTCAGCCGGTGTTGATCGGCAACCGGCGGCTGATGGCCCAGCGGGGGGTGACGATCCCAACAGCGCTGCTGAAGCAGGCGGAGCAGGAGGCATCGGCGGGGGGCAGCCTGGTCTGGCTGGCCCTCAGCGGGCGGCTGCTGGGGCTGCTGGTGGTGAAGGATC
>AASF01000776.1 GCA_000168735.1 Candidatus Endoriftia persephone str. Hot96_1+Hot96_2
GATCACCAATCTGATTACCAACTCACTTGAACACGCTTTCACTGAGGGTGAACATGGGCATCTGCAGATCAGCGTCGAGCAATCTGGGGAGCGGCTGCTGATCGACTACCGCGATGATGGGCGGGGCATCAGCGAGGCCCGATTTGACTCGGCTCTACGAGCCCTTCTTCACCACCGCCCGCGGCCGAGGCAACACCGGCCTGGGGATGCACATTGTCCACAATCTGGTGATCGGCCCGCTGGGGGGGAGCATCGAGTGCCAGAGCAGTCTGGGCAAGGGGGTACGCTTCCACCTGGAGATTCCGCTCGAGGCCCCGGGCCGCCTGAAACGGATCATGCAAGCCCTCAGCCCTCAGCCCTCAGCCCTCAGCCCTCAGCCCTCAGCCCTCAGCCCTCAGCCCTCAGCACTCATCCTCACGTCGTGCAGTGACTGCTATCCCCTCCCCCATCAGTGTGATTTCCAGCGTGATCGGCCGGCAGCAAACGGAGCAGTCTTCGACATAATTTTGCTGAAGGATGCTGGGGTCGATCAGGATGGTGATGAATTCCCCGCAATAGGGCACGAACGATGGTCTGAGCGTCGAGTAGGGAGATGGTGAATGCCTCGGGTGATC
>AASF01000775.1 GCA_000168735.1 Candidatus Endoriftia persephone str. Hot96_1+Hot96_2
TTGATCACCTCTGTGGCGCTAGCCAACTCCTGGAGAGAGAGTGCGAGCGCAACAGTCGGCGTGTCGGTTGCGGGTGCCGGCCTCCGTCGACTGCAGCAGTGCCTGATGTGCTGACAGCCTCAGCGCCAGTGCCGATATCAGCGACGGTTTTCAGGATGTCTGTCAGGGCCAGCAGGGTATCGATGGCAGAACCGGCATCTGTGACATTCAGGGCAGCTGTCAGTAGTGGCTGATCTGCTGCGGCACCGGAATCCAGCACTATGAGATTGGTCGCCAGTGTGACTGCATCACTACCGCTGCCGGTGTCGGCCACCAACTTCATCGCTGCAGTCAGTACGGAGAGCAGTTCAGAGCTGAGACCAACCTCTCCGACCGCGAGGGTAACAGCCAGGCCGGTGGCCTCTGCACCTGCCTGCGGCATCCTGGAGCTGTCAGCAGACCAGACAACCCGGCTGACTCCAGCGAACTTGCTAACTTCGGCCAGCTGCATCAATGCCGATGGCTGCGTGCTGTCAGCGCCCGCACCGACATCTGCGATGGCATAGGTAGTCGATGGGCCTGCGAACGCATCCAACCCTGCCCCGGCATCTATCAGCGCCAGGGAAACGGCAGGTAGGGCGACGCTGTCGAGGGCGGTGCCAGAATCTGAAACCGACTTTGTGGTGCCGCCGGCGCTGGGCACGGTCTCGCAGCCGATAAAATAATCACCGGCGCCACGCGCGACTCCATTGATGTCGTCAGTGACCGAGAAATTTGTGTTTGCAGAAGCCGCACCAACGTTGAGCACCGACTGTGCCGCCACAGTCATTGTCATATCGCCAGCTGTGTTTAATGCAGGAGCAACAAACGGATTGACTGTTAATGTGATATTACCAGTACCTACAGCGGTACCATCATCACTGGCGATGCAATTAGTTGTCAGGCCGGATTGAACGCCAGTAACGTCTTGAGTGACCCGCCAGAAGGCATTGTTGGCGTAATCGTAACCGCTGCCAGTAGCCTCGAATACTGATGGATTCTGGGCACCCCAAATGGAGTTGCAATAGGCCCACATGAACGAGGCGCTGTTAGCTAGATTGAATACCTCGTCAGAGGCACTCGACCCGTTTGTGGTAATAGCGTTGTTCCAGACGCGCAACCGGACATCTGCGGCGCCAATGCGGAACACATCATCAGCACTGCCAACTAACACATAGTTGG
>AASF01000774.1 GCA_000168735.1 Candidatus Endoriftia persephone str. Hot96_1+Hot96_2
CCTTGATCAAGGCCGACCAGGCGCGGCGCACCTTGACTGAGCGTGCTCGAGGACGAGCGGGAGGCTCAAGCAGACTTGCGCGAGAGTGAGTATCTGTTCCGCTCCCAGTTCGACCTGGGTAACTTAGGTATTGCCATCACTTCGCCCGAGAAAGGATGGCTGCGGGTCAACCCCTACCTGTACGATCTGCTGGGCTACAGCGAGGACGAACTGAAGGGGATGACATGGGCTGAGATGACACACCCGGACGACCTGGCTGCCGACAAGGCCCAGTTCAATCGCATGCTGGCTGGCGAGATCGACGACTACGAGCTGGACAAGCGCCTCTATAACAAGGCCGGCAACAGCATTTACACACATCTCACGATGGCCTGCTACCGCGACCACGGCGAAGTGAAGTTCGTCATCGCCACCTTGTTGGACATCACCGAGCGCAAGCAGATAGAGGAACGGCTGTGCAAGCTGGCCCTGGCGGTGGAGCAGAGCCCGGAGAACATCGTCATCACCAATCTTGATGCCGAGATCGAATACGTCAACGAGGCCTTTTTGCGTGTGACCGGTTACAGCCGGGAGGAGGTAATGGGCAAAAATCCGCGCATTCTGCAATCGGGCAAGACCCCGCCCGAGACCTATCGCAGCCTTGTGGGATGCGTCGCACAACGGCCGACCCCTGGAAGGGCGTGTCACCACAACAGACGCAAGGGCGGCGGCGAATACATCGAATTCGCCCACATCGCACC
>AASF01000773.1 GCA_000168735.1 Candidatus Endoriftia persephone str. Hot96_1+Hot96_2
TTTAAACGAATTCGCCCTTGATCATCACCACCTCGCCGCGCAGTTCGCTAAGGCGCAGGTTCTCGCCGCTGAGGCGCTTCAGGGTGAAAGTCCGGGGGTCCGGTTGAGCCCGCCCCGCACCTGGGCTGATAAACAGCAGCAGGGCCAGCAGTATCAGCTGATAGGGAGATTCTAGTTGGGTTGTTCATGGTGATAACTCTCTAAAAGAAGATGCTCAGCCCGCCGCTCAGCTCGATGTTGTGGGTGGTCTTCTCCTCCCCCAACAGATCGCTGCTGAACAGCTGGTCACGCAGGTCAAGATGTAGTGCGAAGCTGTCGCTGAGCAGCAGCCGGTAGCCGAGGCCGAGGTTGATGCTGAAGTGGTCGTCGCCGGCGAAGGTGGTGCTGCCGGCCCCGCCGATCAGATAGAGCTGGCTGTTGAAGGCCCGGTCACGACCGATGAAGACCTCCCCAGGCAGCAGGTTGTAGCCCACTGAAAGGTTGTAGTAGGTGAAGTTGCGCTCACTGTCGGTGAGCAGTTGGGCGCCGCCGCTGAGCAGTTCGTAGCTGGTTTTGCTAGCCCGTGAGCTGGCGAGGCCCGCCTCGAGGAAGAAGTCCTCAGTGAGGTGGTAGTTGAGGCGCACTCCATAGACTGGGTTGGTGCCGAAGTCCTCGATGCTGAGGGCGCCGGCGAACAGGCCGATCTCGAAGTCTTCGGTGTCGATGGCCGGCTCGACGATTTCGCGGCGCGGCAGATCGGGCTCGATT
>AASF01000772.1 GCA_000168735.1 Candidatus Endoriftia persephone str. Hot96_1+Hot96_2
ACGAATTCGCCCTTGATCACCTACGGCAACGGCTTTCGCGAATCCGGCATCGATCCACGACGTTCTGTCGCTTGGTGGAATAGCAACGAACCCGGCAAGTTCCGCAATAACATGGTTGCGCAGCCGGCGTTTGTTGACGAAGGGGGGCGTGACTTCCACCTCAAGGCAGGCAGTCCGATGATCGATGCCGGTACTTTTCTCACCCAGACCGCCAGCGCTGGCAGCGGCACCACCCTGCCGGTAAAAGATGCCGCCTACTTCTACGACGGATTCGGCATTCCCGGCGAACAGGGCGACGAGATCCAGCTGGAGGGGAACAGCGCCACCGCCATCGTGGTCGCAGTGGACTACGCAAACAACACCCTGACCCTCGACCGCTCTCTGAGCTGGAGCAGCGGTCAGGGGGTGAGCCTAAAGTACAACGGCAATGCACCGGATATCGGCGCCTTCGAGTCCGAAGGCTAGATCCTGTCAATGAGGGGGGGGGGGGCCAATCCAATGCTGACGGCGGGCATGGCCCGCCTTATACAGCTGCCAAACAGTCGGCCACTCCACCAGGCTTACGAACAAAACAAGGATTTCCTTTCCCTCCAAGCCCTACAATAGAGTGCCACCTCAGCACTCTCAGAAAGGGCATTCATGGACAACCGCAACCTGCTTCCTCTGCTTCTCTCCATTTCGCTTTCGGGGCTAACGCCCTCCGCCTATAGCGGAAGCCCCA
>AASF01000771.1 GCA_000168735.1 Candidatus Endoriftia persephone str. Hot96_1+Hot96_2
TCCCTTGATCACCAAGCTGGCGTTTGCCACCCTCTCGGTGATCGTCCTGGTGTTTCTCGCCATCGGCGTGGCGTGAGGCCTTTATCGTTGGTGGTGCGGTGGTGGTGACCCTGGCGATCACCCTGTTCGCCTCCTGGGCTTGGGGGTTCACCCTCAACCGGGTCTCGCTGTTCGCGCTGATCTTCTCCATCGGTATTCTGGTGGATGACGCCATCGTGGTGGTGGAGAACATTCACCGGCACCTGCAGAATGGGCTCCAAGCAGCTGCTGGAGGCGATTCCGGCGGCGGTGGATGAGGTGGGTGGCCCGACCATCCTGGCTACCTTCACAGTGATCGCAGAACTGCTGCCGATAGGCCTTCGTCACCCGGCCTGATGTGGCCCCTACATGAGCCCGATCCCGATCAACGCCAGCACCGGCATGTTGATCTCGCTGGTGGTGGCGTTTGTCTTTACCCCCTGGCTCACCAATAAGGCGCTAGCCAATCAGGCAGAGCAGATTGCTGCCCATGCCCATGATGAAAAAGAGGAGACCGGCCTGAGCCGTTTCTTCGGCCGCGTGATGCGGGCCTTGCTGCTCGGTTCCCGCGGCAACCGCAACCGCTGGTTGCTGCTGAGCGGCATCATGCTGCTGATCGTGCTGTCGATCTCGCTGGTGGTGAACAAGGCGGTGGTACTGAAGATGCTGCCCTTCGATAACAAGTCAGAGTTCCAAGGTGGTGCTCGATATGCCGGAGGGGACCAGTCTGGAGC
>AASF01000770.1 GCA_000168735.1 Candidatus Endoriftia persephone str. Hot96_1+Hot96_2
CCTTGATCAGGTTACTTGATTCGGTAGTACCGAATGCGGGCATGGAGTCCTTCCATGCCCGCGCTTTTTCACCTTCAGTTCTCTCTCTGGGGCGGTTAAGAAATGGCAGACCAATATAAAAAACCGAGCCTGGCATCACGTCGGCTGATTTTAGGAACAACCGTAGGCGGCGCTCTGCTGTTTTTTATCGGCGGTATCATCTTCTGGGGTGGCTTCAACACCGCGATGGAGGCGACCAATACGCTAGATTTCTGCATCGGCTGCCACGAGATGGAGGAGAACGTCTACCAAGAGTACAAACCCACTATCCACTTCTCCAACCGCACCGGCGTACGCGCCACCTGCCCCGACTGTCATGTGCCAGATCCCTGGGTGCATAAGATGGTGCGCAAGATCCAGGCGAGTAACGAGGTCTACCACAAACTCCTGGGGACGGTGGACACCCCCGAAAAGTTCGACGAGCACCGCCTGACTATGGCGAAGCGGGTCTGGAATGCGATGAAGAGCACCGACTCCCGCGAGTGCCGCAACTGTCACAATTTTGAATCCATGAACCCGGAGTTTCAGAAACCCCGGGCGAGAAAACAGCATCTGAATGCCTTTAAGACCGGTCAGACTTGTATCGACTGCCACAAGGGTATTGCCCACAAGCACGTACGTGATCTGCTCTCCGACGAGGAGTTGGAGGAGCTGGAAGCACCGAACCCCAAGTATGTGCGTGAAGT
>AASF01000769.1 GCA_000168735.1 Candidatus Endoriftia persephone str. Hot96_1+Hot96_2
TAAACGAATTCGCCCTTGATCAAGATAGTGCAGCTCGCCGCTGCGCATGCGGCGGTTTGCCCGCATCCGGTAGCTGCGAAAGTCGCCGCCTGCAGTGTCGGTGGCTCCCATTTAAAGGCCATTTGCGCAGCAGCAGATCAGCTCCCAGATGGAGGTAGCGTTTGACCCCCACCCTGAGAGTGCCCTCCAGCCAGGTTGGCGCAGCGTTCTGTGCCTCCTGAACGCTGCCATCTCTATTATCAAAGTGGATAAGCAGAGTCTGTGCCTCAGCAGGTTTGACCACCTGCTGGCGCCAGGCGCCATGCAGCAGTGGCCGGTAGTTACGGGAGCGTTGTAGCCGTGCCACCTCAGCAGAGAGTTGCAGCTCACTGGCAGGCAGTGGCTGATAGGCGACAGGTGGCTTGACCTGCTTTGGGCTGGCTTCATCTTCCACAGACGGCTCAGGCTGGGGGCCAAGATCGATCGGCAGGGCGTTCAACACGGACGGTCGCTCGCCATCGTTGGGCCAGTACTCTGTTGAACCTGCGCCTGCAGCGGTGCGCTCGAAGATGATGATCTCAAACTGGTACCAGGGCGGCGCTTCGCTTTGCAGCAGCTCTTCGGCCCAGGCCAGGTTGGTGGCGAGGCAGAGCCACGCCAGCAGAGATCGAATAAATGGGGCGGTCTTCACGCTGGATAGTGCCTCTCTCTGAATCGGTTCTGTTCTAGTAGATAGGAGCGCCGCGAGCGTCGTT
>AASF01000768.1 GCA_000168735.1 Candidatus Endoriftia persephone str. Hot96_1+Hot96_2
CCTGATCAGCGTTGCGAGGAGAATCGCGGCGGTGATTGATTCGGCGCAGGATGGATCGCGCCTGACACTGGAGCTGCAGCGGGTCAGCGAGACGCCGTCGCTGCCGTCACAAGCCCAGCTGCATGCGTGGGCGCTGGCGGCGCTGAGCGAACAGAGCGGGCCTGTGTCGAACTGGTGATCCGTATCGTCGATGAGGCGGAGAGTCAGGGCACTGAANTTCGCGACTATCGCGGCAAGGACCGCCCCACCAATGTGCTCTCCTTTCCCTTCGAGACTCCCCCCGAGCTGCCAGCCGAAGCGGCTGGCAATCTGTTGGGGGATCTGGTGATCTGCGCCCCGGTGGTGGCCCGTGAAGCGGCAGCGCAGGGTAAATCACCGATTTCCCACTGGATTCACATGGTGGTGCATGGGGTCTTGCATCTGCAGGGCCTCGACCATCAGAATGATGCCGAGGCTGGGATAATGCGAGGCTCTTGAGCGGAAGATCCTCGCAAGCCTTGGGGTTGCCCCGGACTACCCCCTAACCAGATTGAAAAGGAAACATGAGCAGCAAAGATCGACCGATGTTCGGTTCGTTCCAGGCTTGGCTGAAGCGTATTAGCCAGCGTTTTAGGAGCGAACCGGAAGATAAGGCGCAGCTTGTTGAACTGCTACAGGAGTCGAACAAGCGCCGGCTGTTGGATCACGACACCCTCTCGATGATCGAGGGGGCAATGCAGGTCTCTGAGATGCGGGTTCGCGACATCATGGTGCCGCGGGCCGAGATGGTGGTGTTGCGCCGCGATGACACCCTGGAGGAGATCCTGCCGGTGGCGGTGGAGTCGGCCCACTCCCGTTTTCCGGTGATCGGCGACGATAAGGGCGAGGTGGTGGGTATCCTGCTCGCCAAGGATCTGCTTGCTTGGTGTCAGAGTGCGGACCAACGCCGCTTCCAGATCCGAGACCTGTTGCGCTCGGCGGTATTCGTGCCGGAGAGCAAGCGTCTCAATGTGCTGCTGCAGGAGTTCCGTGCCAGTCGCAACCACATGGCGATTGTCATCGACGAGTACGGCGCCGCCGCGGGGCTGGTGACCATCGAGGATGTGCTGGAGCAGATCGTTGGCGAGATCGAGGACGAGCATGACTACGACGAGGGCGGCAATATTTTTCGTCGCAGCAACCA
>AASF01000767.1 GCA_000168735.1 Candidatus Endoriftia persephone str. Hot96_1+Hot96_2
CTGATCAAGATCGTCAACGACGAACTGGTGCGGGTGATGGGGGAGGCGAACGAATCCCTCGAGCTGGCCGCCCAGCCCCCCGCGGTGATCCTGATGGCCGGTCTGCAGTGGTTCGGGTAAGACCACCAGCGTTGCCAAACTTGCGCGCTGGCTGCAGCAGAACGGTAAGAAGAAGGTGATGGTGGTGAGTTGCGACGTCTACCGTCCCGCCGCCATCAAGCAGTTGCAGACCCTGGCCAAAGATGTCGGCGCCGAGTTCATCCCCAGCTCCGCCGATCAGAAGCCGGTGAAGATCGCCAAGATGGCGCTGGCTGAGGCGAAGAAGGCCTATGCTGACGTGCTGCTGGTGGATACCGCCGGACGTCTGCATGTGGATGACGACAATGATGGCGGAGATCAAGCAGCTGCACGCCAGCGTTGATCCGGTCGAGAACCCTGGTTCCGTGGTCGAACTCCATGACCGCGTCAGGATGCGGCCAATACCGCCAAAGCCTTCGATGAAGCATTGCCGCTGACCGGCGTGATCCTCACCAAAACCGACGGTGATGCGCGTGGCGGTGCCGCGCTCTCGATCCGCCATATCACCGGCAAGCCGATCAAGTTCCTCGGTGTGGGCGAGAAGGTCGACGCGCTGGAACCGTTTCATCCCGACCGGGTTGCCTCGCGCATTCTCGGTATGGGCGATGTGCTTAGCCTGGTGGAGGAGGTCAGCCGCCAAGTCGATCAGGAGAAGTCGGCCAAGCTGGCGCATAAGCTGCAGAAGGGAAAGGGTTTTGACCTGGATGACTTCCGCGAACAGATGCTACAGATGAGCAAGATGGGTGGAATGAGCAGTCTGATCGATAAGCTGCCGGGCATGGGCAACCTGCCGGACAAGGTCAAGAACCAGGTCAACGATAAAGAGGTCGGGCGGCTGATTGCCATCGTCAACTCCATGACCCCGAAAGAGCGCCGCTTCCCTGCGATTATCAAGGGTTCGCGCAAGCGCCGTATCGCCAATGGTTCCGGCACCCAGGTGCAGGATGTGAACCGGCTGCTCAAGCAGTTTACGCAGATGCAGAAGATGATGAAAAAGATGAAGGGCGGTGGCATGGAGAAGATGTTGCGAAGGATGGGGGGACGTCTGCCGGGTGGGCTCCCGGGTGGGCCGGGCGGAGGTGGTTTTCCATTCTGAGTCGGTTGTCGCCGCAAGGCCGCTGAAAGTGCTGAATTCTGCCCTCCTTTCCGAAGTATGCCGCAAGTTTGAGGCTGGATTCAATGCGGGCTTCACATTCCAATATTTTCCGTTATAATGCGCCGTTTCCCGCCGGAGTACCCGGTGTATCCAAAATCATCGTGACTAAGGTAAGGTTAAAGAGATGGTAACCATTCGTCTTTCCAGAACTGGCGCAAAGAAGCGCCCCTTCTACCACATCGTCGTGACCGACAG
>AASF01000766.1 GCA_000168735.1 Candidatus Endoriftia persephone str. Hot96_1+Hot96_2
GATCAGGCGCCGCACTGGCGGGTGTTGCAACAGCCTCTCCAGCTCGAAGCGGGGCCAGGGGATTCATCGATCGCTAGAGGGTAGTGGGTCTGTGCCTGAAGTGCTGTCAGGCTGGCGGTCTCCGGGAGTGCTTAAAGGCTCCTCGGATCGATTCCACCGGGCAGCCCTTCGATGTCTTGCAGGAAGGCGCTCGCCTGGGCAAAATCCCAGGCGCCGTTAGCATCCAGCCGCAGCCGGGGTGGATGGTGGCAGGCTTGCCGCCAACTGCTCCAGCCGGGCCAGCTCCTGCCCAACGCGATCCAGTCCTAGCTTGAGTTTGAGGATATCGAACCCCTGCGCTAGGGCCCGTTCGCTACGCTCGCCGACTTGCCCATCTAGCGCGCCGATGTTGGCATTCACCGGCACCGATTTCGCCGCCTGGGGATTGAGCCAGTGGCGAAGGCTTACGCCTTCAGCCTGACTGATGAGATCGAGCAGCGCGCTCTCCAGTGCACATCGGGCGGCAGGGCAGCCGCCCCCTATTGGTAGTGCGGCAAGCCGCTCTCTTGGTGAGTCTCCCGTCAGGGCCGGCATCTGTTGAGAGAGCCAATGCTTGGCCTGTTCCCTGTTTTCTGTGCCTGCAACCGGCAGGGGGGCGCAGTCGCCACAGCCACGCAGCCCTGCCTCTGTCTCCAAGGCGACCAGCCAGCCCTGCCTCTCCTTCAGTGTGCCCCGGCTGGTGCGCCAGGGCCGTTGCAGCGGCAACCGGTAGGGGATCAGACGCGCATGCTTGATTTGCATCTCAAAGCAGCAGGCCGCCGCTCAACAACAATCCGTAGGCGAGCTGCAGTTGGGCGGTCTGTG
>AASF01000765.1 GCA_000168735.1 Candidatus Endoriftia persephone str. Hot96_1+Hot96_2
TTGATCAGTGATGGGCGCTATTCGAGCGGGGCGATCGGTTTCCTCGCTACCGATCTGCAGGCGGCTGTTGCCGTCGCCCGATGATAAAGAGGGCCAGCCGATCAACTGCGGTGTGGTCCATTTCGATATCGTAAAGGGCCAGGCGGATGCCCGGGCCATCGTCTTCGATACCGGTGCCTTGTCGCTGATCGGCACCGGTAAGATCGATCTGGGCAGAGAGCAGCTGGATCTGCGTCTGGACCCGCGGGCGAAGAATATCAGTGTGATGAAGCTGACCCTGGTGCCGCTCAGTGTTGGGGGCACGCTGGCGCATCCGACGATTACCCCCAAGGTGGCGGGAACACTGAAGACCACCGCCACCACCCTGACCGCGCTAGCCACCGGCGGAACCTCCCTGCTGGTGGAGGCGCTGGCGGAGAAGGTGGTGGATCAGATCGATGAGACCGACTACTGCACTATGGCGTTGAACCGGCAAGCGGGTTGAGCCCGCGTTTCTCGGCACCGTCAAAAAGGAGAGTGGGGATTAACAGGGTGAAGAGGCAAACCGGATGGGGGGTGGTGATCTACCCATTGCAGAGTGAGCAATCCGGCACATGGCGGAGTGGTGTTGCCCTTCAGCGGNCCCCCAGATGCTCCGATTGCCCATAATCAATGCCGCAGCTGC
>AASF01000764.1 GCA_000168735.1 Candidatus Endoriftia persephone str. Hot96_1+Hot96_2
GGGCAAGGGCCGCAGAAGGAGAGCCGCCACCGCATCCACCCCTTCGAATCCCATCAGCAGGTGGCGGTGCGCCTCGAGTCAAGAGGGCGAGTACCAACTCTCCGGTCGAATATCTGGCCAAAGGCCAGCAGGGCAAGACCAAGGCATTTCCCTTCGTCTATGTACGCAAGAAATAACCCAAGAGCAGGGCCAGCATGAGAACAACCAGAATCCATCTTGGCGCTCCTCTCTCTACCACTCATCTTCTCTTCGGCTGACAGCGCCCTGGCGCAGCAGAGCAGAGAGGGCGCGCCAGCGGGAGAGGCGCGCGCCCTCTCCCAGGCGACAACGCCACAACCCCTCTACGCCTGCCCGATGGCACCCGGAAGAGACCAGCCACGAGCCTGGCAACTGTCGTATCTGCGGCATGTATCTCGTCAAAGGCGGAGGCACACGGCAAGGACATGGGGATGTCCATGAAAAGCGCCATGCCCCCCGGCAAGGTCGACATGCAACTCGCCCTTGCCGCCGCGGCAAAAAAACAGATGCCGAGTGAGATATGCCTCTTCCCCAAGGAGAAGCAAGCGGCGCCCCCGGTGAGCAAGGGGGGGATGGAGATGGATTCTGGCATGGCCCACGCTGCTGCCGGCCACCAGCCGGAGATGCCGATGGCCATGGATGCACCGCAGCCCGATATGGCCGAGGCTCCGGTCCCCGCCACCGCAGGAGACAGCCGCAACCAGTGA
>AASF01000763.1 GCA_000168735.1 Candidatus Endoriftia persephone str. Hot96_1+Hot96_2
GATCACCCTGTCGATACCAGCGCAATCGATAAGGAGCCGACGCCAGACTGCCGCCCGTCGCTTCAGTCCCTTGCGCATCAGTGGCTTGCGCTTCTCCCATACGCGTTGTGCGGCCATCACACTATCGACTGAACGCCCCTGCTCGACCATCGCCGCCATCTCCGCCAACGCCCGAATCTCCCGCGCCAGCGCCCACAACACCACCGGCGCCACCACCCCCTCTGCCTGCAGGTGTTCCAGCATGCGCAGACCACGGCCCGCCTCTCTGGCAAGCAGAGCATCCACCAAGCCAAACACATCAAAGCGGGCACTGTCGGCCACTGATTCGGCAAGCTGCTCCTGATCCACAACCCCAGGACCATGCAGCAGCAACAGCTTCTCGATCTCCTGCTTGGCGGCAAGCAGATTGCCCTCAATCCGCTCAGACAGCATCTCCACCACACCGGGCTCCGGCGTCAGCCCCACATCCCGCAAGCGCCGCTCCAGCCAGGGTAGCAGCCGCTGCCCTTCAATCGGCCAGATCAGCACCAGCACGCCCAGCCGCTCGACCCCTTTTACCCACTTACTATTCTGCTGGGCTCGGTCGAGCTTGGGGGCGGTGATCAGGCGAAT
>AASF01000762.1 GCA_000168735.1 Candidatus Endoriftia persephone str. Hot96_1+Hot96_2
GGCCTTGATCAGTCACATCGACTGGCTCGACGAGTCTCTACCCGGAGACCAAAAGTGGCGGCCTGTGGAAGCAGGAGTGACGGCTCCCTGCCAGCTGCCGGTAGCGTTTATTGCAGAATCGAGTGACCTCGCAGACCCGCGCTCAAGGGCGATGCGCACTGAAGCCAGCGCGTTCTGGTCGACCCCGGGTAGAACCCCTTGCGGTGGCCAACCGCATGCAGCAATTGGCCGCTCCCAAACGGATCAACGCCGACCGCGTGATGATTGTCGATGACGATCCGGCACAGGCCGACTTCGCTGTTGCCATCCTCAGAAAAGCGGGCTTTGAAACCCACGCCGTCACCGATCCACTGCGGGTCATGGAGGCACTGCAGACCTTCAAGCCGGACCTGATCTTGATGGATCTCTACATGCCCGGCGCCAGCGGCACCGAGTTGACCACTGTGATCCGTGAACAACCGGAGTATGTCGACACCCCTATCGTGTTCCTCTCCGGTGAGCAGGATCTGGATAAACAACTGATGGCGCTGAGCTTTGGCGGCGAAGATTTTCTTGCCAAGCCGATCGGGCCCAAACAACTCATCTCTACCGTGCGAAACCGCATCAAAGCGGGCACGTGCGATCCTGCGCAAAAGCGGCACCCCCAGCCGCCGCGACATTGCCACCGATCTCTACTCGCGCTCATATCTTTTT
>AASF01000761.1 GCA_000168735.1 Candidatus Endoriftia persephone str. Hot96_1+Hot96_2
TTGATCAATGCTGCTGCCGCCGCTGCCGCTGCGATTGCCCTAGAGGCCTCTGAAAAGGATGTGGTGGCAGGTCTGGCCGGCATGCGGCCGGTGAAAGGTCGCCTGCAGACCCGCATGGCGGCGGGCGTACGGCTCATCGACGACAGCTACAACGCCAATCCCGATTCGGTCAGCGTCGCCATTCGAGCTGTTGGCGCAGGCGCCGGGGCAGCGTTGGCTGGTGCTGGGTGATTTGGCCGAACTGGGCCAGTGCGCAGTGCGTCTGCACCGGCAGATTGGTGAACAGGCGCAGCGTGCCGGCATCGATGTGCTGTGGAGTGTGGGAGAGCTAAGCCGCGAGGCGTCGGTGGCGTTTGCCGGGGCCCGGGCGCCATTTTGAAGATAGGGAGGCACTGGCGGAGGCGCTGCGGGAGGGCGCAGCTAGTGGTGACACGATACTTATAAAGGGCTCACGATCTGCCGGGATGGAGCAGTTCGTAGATGCCTTGGCCGGCCAGGGGGGAGACTGACCATGCTGCTTTATCTGACAGACTGGCTCGCGCAGTACCACAGCGCGTTCAATGTCTTTCAATACTTGACCATGCGCACCATCCTTGGCGTGCTGACTGCACTGCTGATCTCGCTGCTGGTGGGGCCGGTTATGATTCGCCGGCTGAGCCACCATCAGATCGGCCAGACGGTGCGCGATGACGGCCCGGAGAGCCACTTCTCCAAGGCCGGTACACCGACCATGGGCGAAGCGCTGATTCTGCTCGGCGATCACCATCGCCACCCTGTTGTGGGCCGACCTGGGCAACCGTTATGTCTGGATCGTGCTGATCGTCACCCTGTTGTTCGGCATCATCGGTCTGGTCGACGACTACAAAAAGCTGGTGAAGCGTGACCCACGCGGCTTGATCGCCCGT
>AASF01000760.1 GCA_000168735.1 Candidatus Endoriftia persephone str. Hot96_1+Hot96_2
GCCCTTGATCATACGAACACGCCCGTCGCAGCATCCAGGAAGGCGGAGGCGATCAAGACATATCGCGGAAGGCTTTCATGATCCTTTTACAGGCCCTATTGCGGTTGGGCGCCATCCCGACTCTGAGCCCCTATCTGATCCCGCTGATCCTGAAGCCGTTGCGGGAGCGCTACCCCAAGCTGAAACTGGCCCTGACGGATGAGGTGACCGCATCGTTGACCGACAAGCTGGCAAACCATGAGATTGATGCGGCGCTGCTGGCGACACCGATCAAGGCGCCTGGTTACGATTCGCTGCTACTGTTTGATGAGCCGTTCTGGCTGGCGCATCTCAGCAAGCACCCAGCTCTACACACAAGGATGAGATCAGCTGCGAAGATCTGGCGGAGGTGGAGATGCTGCTGCTGTCGGATGTGCATTGCCTGTCGGGGCAGATTATGTCTGTCTGCCCCCACCAACGAAGTTCACAGGAGTATCTGCGAGCATTTGGTATGGAGACGCTGATCCGGCTGGTGGCGGCAGGATATGGCTGCACACTGGTGCCCGCGTTGACAGTACATGGCAGCGGGCTGATCGGTTCCGGGGTGATTGCACGCAAGCTCGAGATCCCCACTGCCTTCCGGCGCATCCGCCTGGTCTACCGATCGAGTTTCCCCCGCAAGACGATGCTGCAAGGTTTGGCGCAACTGATCGACGAACAGCTGCCGAACACGGTCAGGCGCTTGGATGCTGATATGGAATAGCCAGATATGCTGGNCACTACTCGATTTACTTAATTATTAGTCAA
>AASF01000759.1 GCA_000168735.1 Candidatus Endoriftia persephone str. Hot96_1+Hot96_2
GCGAATGAATTAGCGGCGCGAATCGCCTTGATCACAAAGATTCGCAATGTGCTTGATCGCTAAGGGGCCTCTGAATGAATCTGGGCGGACAGAATTGTGAGGCTGAATTTTTCGCTGTAAGACAGAAATCTCAGGGTCGCTTAGCGACATCCTGTCGACGCGGCACTTGCACATCCCCGTATGGCGTAATAGCCGGCCTATTGTCTAGATTTTGCCCCGGGGGGAAATGCCCTTGGGGCACGACGCAGCAGCGGGGAATTTAGACCGCAAGACTGCCGTCCATGATTCGTTTAGAGGCTCCCTAAAGACTATGGTTAACTGGCAGTTGGATACACCGGGAGAGCTTGTCCAGTTATTGCAGGTGATTGAACAACGTAGCCATGGGAATACGTTGGCCCTGCCACAACAAGACAAGGTGCAGTCTGCTTGGGAAGGCGTGTTGTTTTCCCTCGGGGAAACTGAGCATGGTTGCTCCGCTTTCTGAGATCAGAGAAATTCTTAATTTTCCTACAACGCTCACCACTGTGCCCGGCACTAAGTCCGTGGATGTTGGGGCTGGCGAATATTCGCGGAAACCTGGTTCCCATTGTTGATTTACAGTCGTTTCTTACCGGAGAGAGGACCGCTCGGGGCAGAAGAAGCCGGGTGTTGGTCTTCAGTGGCCCGCAGATGACTACCGGCGTGTTGGTTGGGGAGATGGTTGGTATGCGCC
>AASF01000758.1 GCA_000168735.1 Candidatus Endoriftia persephone str. Hot96_1+Hot96_2
TGATCAGATGGTTGGCAGGCCACCGATTTTGTTTCAATGGTGGGTGAGCAGGATATTGGCATCCACTTCTTTTTCCATCAGGAGGTCGGACCAGGCCATGCGCTACCATACCCGGCTGTTGCAGAAGGCCCTGATGTTTTTCTATCTGGCCCACTCGCGGGAGAAACGGCTCTCTGAACAGGCGCATCTGCGCGCCATCTACGAGACCGGTGCACGTCTGACCCACGACATAAAGAATATTCTGCAGGCGATGAATACTGTTGCTGCCTTGGCCGAAGAGGCGCGCCATGACTGTGATGGTGAGGCGTTGGCAGTGGTCTCGCGTCAGCTGAAAGCACTTGGAAAAAGACTACATACGACACTGGATAAGCTGCGGGCACCTTTGGTTCAACAAGAAGATTGGGTAGAAATCCAGAGTTGGTGGGAGCGTTTACAGCTGCTCTATACTGGCCGTGATGCCGAATTTTCTGCACATCTGGAAGTGAGGCGCAAGGTGCCCCGCCACGGTATTGACCTCGATCAGCGAGAATCTGCTGGAGAACGCCCGGCTCAAGCGGCTCAGTGAGCCGCAGCTGATGATCCGCATGGAGCTGCACAATACCCGTGACGAGGGGTTTCTGCTCAGAGTCTGTGACAGCGGTGCCGCAGTGCCCGAGGCGGTGGTTGCAAGCCTGTTTAACGGGCCGGTCGCCTCGGACAATGGTTTGGGGGTGGGGCTCTACCAGTCCGCCCGGATCGCCCAGGTCCACGGTTTTAAGCTGGAGTTGGCGGAGAATCGCAACGGACGGGTCTGTTTTACCTTGAAGGGAGCGGCTGAGAAGGGGGAGGCCGGCGGAGATTGGCCTGACAAAAAATAGGCGGGCCATGCCCGCCAGGTGTAATCGACTGAAATTATGGT
>AASF01000757.1 GCA_000168735.1 Candidatus Endoriftia persephone str. Hot96_1+Hot96_2
CCTTGATCCAACTACAAAAAGCCGCCAGCCCAGATTGTCAGCGCAGAAGATGATACCGAAGGTCTGACGGTCATTGCTCGTGCCATCGCAGGGGGACAAAGTACCACTGATGGCTATCACGAAGCGGCGGGTACCCATCTCACGCACTGTCCGAAAACTACTCATCCGGCAAGATACTGATCGTATGGCAACACTTGGCTGGTGAGCGAGTACAGGCAATTGCATCAATCAATAAAACTTTGTGGGGAGCGTTAGTCACGCCCTTTTCGATAACGAATAACGAACAAGGCGATAAGAAATGACAAAATACCAGAATAGCATAAAAAACAAGGCCAACGATTTTGCAAAACCCTTCGAACAAGCTGAGGACGCTCGCTTCTTCGACGAACTAAACGCAGAGATTGAGTCTGACGATCCAGATAAAGTCCGCCTGGGCTGGCACCTTTCCATGGCCGAGCGCGCCGAAACCGTTCTAAGAATCGCTTTCGATGCCGGCCCTCGCAGCGGGGAGCAGTGCTACCGCGCCCGCGCTGCGGCCTTATCTCGATTCCACGGAGGACTGCGCAGTGGAAATGTATTGCCCAGCCTCGCCCAGCACTACCGCAAACAACAAGCCAGCAAGGAGAACAATCATGACCACGCATGATGCAGAACCGCGGGAACAGACACCCATACGAGAGGTGAAGCCGGCAAGCCCCATCACCCGGCTGGCCCGGAATCATTGGCCAAGCCGCAAGATTCTCCGGTGATGCGCACGGCCTAGATAACGGCGAGCGCGCAGCGCTGGCACGTCTCGACCCGGATGGTGACCTGCGTCCGCATCAGATTGCCGCCCTGACCCGCGCCCTGATCTATGCCGGACTGGAACCCGAAGGCTGGCGACCGGAAACCTGGCGCCGCTGGGCCTTGATTGCCCACGGCATGGCGCTTGCCGGACACGATGGCAACCAAAGCCTGGGACAGCAACTTTCCACAGCAAAAGTTGCGGAGTCGCGGGTAAACCGGCTGCTAACTGCCAGAGGCGATGCCTTCCGCCAATTACTCCCCCGTCTATTGCGCCTGCTTGCATCTAAGGAAGTTGCAGCCAACTGGTATGAA
>AASF01000756.1 GCA_000168735.1 Candidatus Endoriftia persephone str. Hot96_1+Hot96_2
TCAGGGTGGCTATCGCTCCTACTTCAAGCGTGACTATGTGTAAGGCTGGCGCGTGGCGAGCTGTCATCACGCCCCTACTGCGTGCTGCAGGAGGTGGAGCAGGACTGGGAGCAGCGTGTGGCGGAGTGCCTCTGCCTTGGCGCAGCGGCTCATCACCCTCACCGGGCAGCGGCTGTGGTCTACCGGTTGGCGGTGGCAGCGACTGGTGAGTACACGCAGTTTCACGGTGGCACTAATGCCCAGGCCTTGGACGCCATCGTTACGGCTATCAATCTGGGTTAATCAGATCTATGAGGCGGGATCTGGCGATCCAGTTCGAGCTGGTGGCCAATAATGACAGCCTCATCTATATCGATGGTGCTACCGACCCCTATACGAATACTGATGTTGCGACCATGTTGTCGGAGAACCAGGCCAACCTCGACAGCGTCATCGGTAGTGCCAACTACGATATCGGCCATGTTTTCGGCACGGGGAGTGGTGGCATCGCACGTGTCGGTTCTTCCTGTGCAGGTGGTATTAAAGCGCAAGGCGCGACCGGTTCTTTAGTGCCAAATGGAGATACTTTCTGGATCGATTTTGTTGCTCATGAAATCGGGCATCAGTTCAATGCCGCCCACACTTTTAACGGTACAACCGGCAGCAACTGTTCAGGAGGGCGTAGCCCACTAAATGCGGTGGAACCAGGTAGCGGCACTAGTATCATGGCCTACGCCGGTATCTGCAGTGGGGAGAATATCCAGCAAAATAGTGATGCCACCTTTCATGCACGCAGTATCGAGCAGATCGCTGTATATGCGGATTCGCAAACGTGTGGCAGTCAGGCCTCCACTGGCAATACTGCGCCGGTGGCGGCGGCAGGCAGCAATTACACGGTGCCACGTCAGACCCCGTTTCGACTGACTGGCACGGCGACCGATGTGGATGGCGACAGCCTCTCCTATCAGTGGGATGAACTGGATGTGGGAGCTTCAACGGATGCATCCACGCTGGGCACGGATCTGGGCTCCAATCCGCTGTTCCGTTCGTTCCTGCCGAAGAGTGGCGGAATGCGGGACTTTCCGCGGGTGAGTGAATTGCTGGTCGGCTTGACGAACAATCACAGTGCCGACAAGGGCGAGACCCTGCCCAGCACAAACCGTACGCTGAACTTTCGTCTGACCGTGCGGGATGGCAATTCCGGGGTGGATGAGGATGACGTGTC
>AASF01000755.1 GCA_000168735.1 Candidatus Endoriftia persephone str. Hot96_1+Hot96_2
CTTGATCCGGTACGAATCTGGGGCATGGGGATATGGGGATGAACATGATGAACCACACCGGAGATGACATGTCGGGTATGGACCACAGCCAGCACCAGATGCCGGATGGGAAGATGATGTCGGGTATGGACCACAGTCAGCACCAGAATGCCGGATGGGAAGATGATGTCGGGTATGGACCACAGCCAGCATCAGATGCCGGATGGGAAGATGATGTCAGGCATGGACCATAGCCAGCACCAGATGGCCGGCATGGATATGGGCGGCATGCAGTTGGCTCAAGCACCGTCAGCGAAGCCGGCAATGAAGCCCAATCCATCGGACTTTACCGCAGGCCCCGTTCATCATGCTGCAACCGAATACGGCCCCCATGTAGACATGCGCGCTGATGTGCCTCAGTACCGGCTGGATGATCCCGGTGTCGGTCTGCGTAATAACGGCCGTCGTGTTCTACACCNTTACGCTAGATCTTGCGCAACCTGCGCACCACCCACGATCACCGTTGAGCCCCGGACCCCGGGAGAATCGGAACTCCATCTTGACCCGGCAACATGGGGCGTTACATGTGGTCGATCAACGGCGTCAAACACAGCGATGCCGAACCCCTGCGCTGGAAGCTGGGTGAACGCCTGCGTATCACCTTCGTCAACGACACCATGATGAATCACCCGATGCATCTGCACGGAATGTGGAGTGATCTGGAGACCGGCGACAACAACTTCATCCCGCGCAAGCACACCGTGATTGTGCAGCCTGGCTCCCGGATTAGCTACCGGGTCACCGTGGACGCGGAGGGTGGCTGGGCCTACCACTGCCATCTGCTCTACCACATGCTCGGCATGTTCCGCACCGTCATCGTCAGTTGAGGAGGCAAAGATTATGAAAAAGACAGTAGCTGCTTTGATGGCGATCGGACTATCCGCCCCCGTCTT
>AASF01000754.1 GCA_000168735.1 Candidatus Endoriftia persephone str. Hot96_1+Hot96_2
TCGAATCGCCCTGATCCTCGTCATCCTGGAGTAGTTCCTCGTCATCGGCCTTGCAGGTCGGTCTCGATGTGCTTCAGACCAAGCGAGAGACGGAAGCGGTTCTTGTAATCCATGCGCGCCTTCTCACGCTGATCCCACTCTCTGCGGCGCTGCACCTCCAGCAGCGTCACCTCGGTGCGCTGATCGGCCTTCTTGAAGCGCTTCTCCTGCTCTACCAGCATCACGAAGCCCGGGTCTGCACCCACTCGCTGCTGGTGGCGATTCAACAGGTGGGAGACGGCGTTAACCCCTTTGGAGGCGTATTGCGCAGCCTTGATGCTGGCCCAGGGCAGAGCGTTGTCGAGGGAACGCTCACCATGCTCCGAGGAGTATTGCGCGGTGGGATAGAGTATGTCTGGCACCACCCCCCGCATGTTGGGTGCTGCTGCCGTTGATGCGGAAGAACTGCGCCATGGTGAGCCGCAACCGGCCCAGATCGGTGTCATCACCGGGCACAAACCGGGTCAGTTCCACCAGCGTCTGCACCGTGCCTTTGCCAAAGGTCGGTTCACCGACCACGATGCCGCGTTGATAATCCTGGATGGCACCGGCGAATATCTCCGAGGCGGAGGCGCTGTTGCGATCCACCAGCACCGCCAGCGGCCCCCGGTAGGCGATGTCGCTGTCGGGGTCGCGCTCCACCTCCACCTTGCCGAAGGCATCTCTGATCTGCACCACCGGGCCGGTGTCGATAAAGACGCCAGTCAGCTCGGTGGCTTCGCTCAGGGAACCACCACCGTTCTGCCGCAGATCAATCACCACCCCATCGACCTGCTGCTGCTTCAGCTCGGCCAGCAGCCGGCGCACATCCCGGGTGGTGCTTCTGAAATCTTTTTCACCGCGGCTCTCGGCGGCAAAGTCACGGTAGAAGGTGGGGATCTCGATAACGCCGATACGCAGATCCTTCATGCCATCGAGCTTCTCGATGATGGAACTCTTGGCGGCCTGATCCTCCAACTTTATTTT
>AASF01000753.1 GCA_000168735.1 Candidatus Endoriftia persephone str. Hot96_1+Hot96_2
GCCCGCGAATTTGCCCTTGATCATCATCGAATATAAGGGCGGCAAGAGCGGCAGCAAGCCGGTGGTGCTGGTCGGCAAAGGGCTCACCTTCGACGCCGGCGGCATCTCCCTTAAGCCCGCCGCCGCGATGGATGAGATGAAGTACGACATGTGCGGCGGCGCCAGCGTCATCGGCACCCTACAGGCCTGCGCCGAGATGGCGCTACCGCTGAACGTGGTCGGCGTGGTGCCCGCCTCCGAGAACCTGCCCGATGGCGACGCCAACAAACCCGGCGACATCGTCACCAGCATGTCGGGCCAGACCATCGAGGTGCTCAATACCGATGCTGAGGGGAGACTGATCCTGTGCGACGCCCTCACTTACTGTGAACGCTTCAAGCCGGCGGTGATTATCGACATCGCCACCCTCACCGGCGCCTGCATCGTTGCCCTGGGCAAACACACCTCAGGACTGCTGGCCAACAACGATGCCCTGGCCGACGAGGTGCTGGCCGCCGGCACCCATAGCGGTGACCGCGCTTGGCGGCTGCCACTGTGGGACGACTACCAGCCACAGCTCGACAGCAACTTTGCCGACATGGCCAATATCGGCGGAAAAGAGGCGGGCACCATCACCGCCGCCTGCTTTCTCTCGCGCTTTACCAAAAAACTCAAGTGGGCCCACCTCGACATCGCCGGAACTGCCTGGCTGAGCGGCGCCAAAAAAGGCGCCACCGGTCGCCCGGTCCCCCTGTTGAGCCAGTTTCTGCTCAACCGGTGTAAACTGAG
>AASF01000752.1 GCA_000168735.1 Candidatus Endoriftia persephone str. Hot96_1+Hot96_2
TTAACGAATCGCCCTTGATCAGATACCAGAATGCCTGTCGGGTCATGCCGCTGCCGCGTCGAGTAGTGAAACAGGTGGATACAGACCCGCTGACCCAGGATCGCCTGGCGCGGTCCGCGCAGAAAACGCTCGATCCACGACTGAGCTTCATCCCCCATCGGCACCAGCCGCTCCTTGTCGCCCTTACCGATGACCCGTACCACGCCCTGGCTCAGACTGATCTGCTCTGGGCGCAGATCGATCAGCTCCGAGACCCGCAGGCCGGTAGCATACAGCAGCTCCAGCATGGTCCTATCACGAACCCCCTGGAGGATCGCCCACGTCGGGGGCCGCCAATAGCTGCTCAACCTCGCGCTCAGTGAGGGTGCCCGGGTAACGGGCGAGGCACGTTTCGGCGATTCGATCTGCGCACTGGGGTCGGCGCTGAGCAGACTCTCCCGCACCGCATATTGGTAAAACTGGCGCATACAAGAGAGCAGCCGGGCACTGGAGCGGGCCTGGCGACCCTGCTGCGCCAGCACCGCCAAATAGCCCAACAGATCCTTCTGTCCCGCCTCGAGCAATCTTTTGCCGCGTTGGCGCTGCAGCCACAGCGAGAGCTTCGACAGATCGCTCTGGTAGGCGACCAGAGTATTCTGGCTGAGTCCCCGCTCCATCCAAAGCGCATCGGCAA
>AASF01000751.1 GCA_000168735.1 Candidatus Endoriftia persephone str. Hot96_1+Hot96_2
GATCAACGGTGGCGAACCAGGCACCACCTGCGCTCGGGTCGGCTGCATGCCGTCCAAGGCGCTGATCCAGGTGGCAGAGGACTACCACCGCCGCACCCATCTGGGGCGCTACGGAGTGGACGGCCACGAGGAGTTGAAGATCGACCTGCCGGAGGCGATGGAGCATGTGCAAGACATGCGCGACACCTTTGTCGACCGGGTGCTCTCCAACAGCACCGACAACATGGGCGAGCGGTTCATCGAGGCCTATGCCCGATTCGTCGATCCCCACACCCTGGGAACTGGACAATGGCGACCGGGTGGTAGCCGACAAGATCGTCATCGCCACCGGTTCGCGCCCGGTGGTACCCGAGGCCTGGCAGGCCTTCGGCGATAAGGTGATCACCACTGACAGCTTCTTCGAGCAGGAGGACCTGCCGGAATCGCTAGCGGTGGTCGGACTCGGCGTGATCGGCCTGGAGCTGGGCCAGTCGCTGGCGCGTCTGGATGTGAAAGGTGACCGGCTTCGACGCGGCTTGAGAGCATCGGCGGCGCCACCGATCCCGAGGTGGTGAAGACGGCCCTGGAGATCATGCAGCGCAGCTTCGACATCCACCTGGGCCAACCTGTGGAGATCAGCGAGGAGGGGGACAAGCTGCGGGTCAGCGCCGGCGACAATGCTGTCGTCGTCGACACAGTGCTCTGCGCCATCGGCCGTACCCCCAACCTGCAGGGGCTGGCGCTGGAGAACAGCGGCCTGGAATTGGACGAGCGCGGCATCCCGCTGTTCAACCGCAACACCATGCAGTGCGGCGACTCCCACATCTTCATCGCTGGCGACCTCAACGGTGAGCGGCCAATCCTCCACGAGGCAGGAGACGAGGGCAAGATTGCCGGCTTTAACGCCGCCAGCGATTCGGTGCAGGGCTTCAAGCGCAAGCTGCCGCTGGCGATCAACTTCTGTGACCCCAACATCTGTCTGGCGGGCGCCCGTTACGACGAGCTGG
>AASF01000750.1 GCA_000168735.1 Candidatus Endoriftia persephone str. Hot96_1+Hot96_2
CCTTGATCAAGATCGAGGCGGAGGATCTGCCGGTGGTGAAGACCGGCAGTGCCGAAAAGCTCAAAGTAGGCGAGTGGGTGCTGGCGATCGGCACACCGTTTGGCTTCGATCACTCGGTCACCGCCGGCATCGTCAGCGCTAAGGGGCGCAACCTGCCGAGCGAGAACTATGTACCTTTTATCCAGACCGACGTGGCGATCAATCCGGGTAACTCCGGCGGCCCGCTGATC
>AASF01000749.1 GCA_000168735.1 Candidatus Endoriftia persephone str. Hot96_1+Hot96_2
GATCATCTCCTTGATGGCGGCTTGGTCAGCATGTCCACGGCCTTGGAGTAGTCTGGTTTCTGGCTGTGGTCCATGATGCCTGGCATCTCGCGGAACTGGCGACGAACCTCGTTGACGATACCGCCAGCAGCGCGGCCCACGGCTTCCATCGCCATCGCACCGAACAGGTAAGGCACCAGACCACCGATAAAGAGACCGATGATGACCATGTGGTTGGAGAGGTCAAAGCTGACCAGCTTGCCGGCAGAGTCCAGGCTGTGGGTGAAGTCGGCAAAGAGCACCAGCGCGGCCAGACCGGCGGAACCGATGGCGTAGCCCTTGGTCACCGCCTTGGTGGTGTTACCCACGGCATCCAGCGGATCGGTGATGTTGCGGATCTTCTCGTCTAGCTCAGCCATCTCGGCAATACCACCGGCGTTGTCGGTGATCGGGCCGTAGGCGTCGAGGGCGACAATGATGCCGGTCATGGAGAGCATCGAGGTGGCGGCCACGGCGATGCCGTAGAGGCCAGCCAGGTCGTAGGCACCCCAGATCGAAGCGCACACGGCGAGTACCGGAGCGGCGGTGGACTTCATGGAGACGCCCAGACCAGCGATCACGTTGGTGCCGTCACCGGTGGTGGAGGCTTCAGCGATGTGCCGCACCGGGCTAAACTCGGTGGCGGTGTAGTACTCGGTGATCACCACCATCGCGGCGGTCAACACGAGTCCTATCATGGCGGAACCGAAGAGTGCCATGGTCGGGTTGGTCACGCCTTCGATAATCACGTCTTTCATCATGTAGTCGGTGACGAAGTAGAAGGCCACCGCGGCGATGACGCCGGCGACCGCCAGCCCCTTGTAGAGCGCGATCATGATCTTGGTGTCGCCCTCATTTGCCTTGACGAAGTAGGTGCCGATCACGGAGGCGATGATGGAGACGCCACCCAGTACCAGCGGATAGGTGATGGCAGCGGCGCTGTTGCCGGCGACCAGCAGACTGCCCAGCAGCATGGTGGCGACCACGGTTACCGCGTAGGTCTCGAACAGGTCGGCTGCCATGCCGGCGCAGTCACCCACGTTGTCACCCACGTTGTCGGCGATAACTGCCGGGTTGCGTGGATCGTCCTCGGGGAA
>AASF01000748.1 GCA_000168735.1 Candidatus Endoriftia persephone str. Hot96_1+Hot96_2
CCTTGATCAGCGCGTCCATCTCAGCCGCCGCATCGAAGCGCTGCCCCGGGGGTGCCTGCGCCGGCTAGGCGGGCGCGACGCAGCTCCCGTTCGGTGATGCGCTGGATGCGCTCGGCCTGGTGTCTGCAGCTGCTGGCGCTGCGCTTCGAGGCTGGAGAATCGGTTTGATTCGATCTCCCGCTGCAGCAGGCTGAGAGGGGTCTTGATGGCGTGGGCGAGATTGCCCAAGGCATTGCGGGAACGTTCCAGGCGCTGGCCGAGCAGTGCCAGGATGCGATTTGAACTCCTGCACCAGGGGCTGCACCCTCGTCGGGCACCGACTCACTGAGCTGGCTGATCTCGCCGCGCTCCAGCCGCTTCATGTCCTGCGGCACCTGGTCGATGCGCTGCAGCGTGTGGCGAACCACCAGGCGCTGCACCAGCAGCAGCAAGGGCGATGGCGGTAAGCGCGGCAAACAGGAAGTTGCGCCTGGTAGCGGCCGATCTGTTGGTTGATCTCGCTCAGGTCTTCGGCCACTGCCAGGGTCAGCTGCTGACTGCGTTTCTGATAACCGGCCACCCCGAACCAATAGCGGCTGTTGCTCTGGCCCGTTGAGATAGAGTATCTGTACTTCACCCTGGGCAAGGTCCGGGATCTCTAGGGTCTGGTCCCACAGAGAGCGGGATCGGATCATCTCTTCGCCCTCGATCTGCACCTGAAAATAATGGCCGGAGAAGGGCTGCAGATAGACCGGGGTGAGGCGGCCCATGCGTATCTTTTTGTGGCGCGAGGGGTGGTTTAATGCGCGCAGCACCGATTCGGCATCATGTTCGAGGCGGGTGCTAACATAGGATTCTGCCACTTGCTGCAAGGCGTAGCCGCCCCCCCAGATCAGGATGCCGGCCAGCAGCAACAGCGGAGAGAAATAGCCCGGAGTTGCAGGGCGCGACTCCAGAGAGTTCATGCCGGATCGTCCACGAAGATATAGACCCTGGGCCGCGGCGGGTCTCGATGCGCGCCTTGCCGAGTTTGCTGCGCAGCCGGCGAATATAGACCTCGATCAGGTTGCTATCGCGGTCGAAGTCCTGGTCGTAGACGTGCTCGGTGAGCCGGGTTTTGGAGACGATCTGGCCGGGGTGGAGCATGAAGTAGTGCAGCAGGCGGTACTCGGTGCCGGTGAGGTCGATGCAGGCTGCCATCAGGCTAGCATGTACACTGCTGCAGCAGCTTCATCCAGCAGCAGACCGGCGGCCTTCAGTTGGGGCCCGGGCCGCCCTTCGCTGCGTCTGAT
>AASF01000747.1 GCA_000168735.1 Candidatus Endoriftia persephone str. Hot96_1+Hot96_2
GATCATTAACGCTTGGTCGCGCAGCGGCGAACCGTAGTCGCCCAGATAGGCGCCGGGTTTCGGCGCACCGATCTCCAGCCCGCGGGTGATCGCTGCGGCACCGTTCTTGTGGTCCCCCTGGTTTTTCAGGGCGAGGCCGAGGTGGATCAGCGGCAAGCCCGATCTGGCGTACTGCGCCTGGCTGCGCCAGAGGCTGCGCAGGTGGCCAAGATTGGCGCGGTTGATGCGCGATAGCACGTAACCGGCGTAGTGCGCGGTAGGCGAGGCGGTAGTGGTCGGGGGCATCGCTGTGGCGCTCGATGAAAGCATGCGGGAAACTGGNCTTCAGAATACTGGCTCCAGGCGCTCTACCACCCGTCGCAGAAACTCTGGCTCCACTGCAAGGCTCATCGCCTGGGCGCTGAGCAGAAAGTCCTGCTACATAGGCGGTGAGCCAGTGCTCNCTCCGGGCTGTGATTTGTCCCACAGGGCCCGAAGCCCACCCGCTTTGCCGCGGCTGCTGCGCCTGCAGCCGTTCGAACGCCTGCTCCAAATTCTGCTGGCGTTTATTGAGCTGCTCAGGATCGAGGCCGAAGCGGCGCAGGTTCTGCTCGTTGGCGTGTAGCCAGTGCCAGGCGCTGCTGGTGGTCTGTTCGAGACAGCCGTAGGGGTAGCGCAGCAGTGCCTCGACCTGATCCTCGATCTGCAGTGTGATGCGGTTGTCGAGGCTCAGCCGGGCG
>AASF01000746.1 GCA_000168735.1 Candidatus Endoriftia persephone str. Hot96_1+Hot96_2
AACGAATTCGCCCTTGATCACGGTAGAGCTCGATATCGTTGTTGGTCAGGGCTCCGTGCATGAGCTGAATGATCTCCGACACCGTCGCGTTTGAAGTTGTCGAGCAGTCGTTGCAGAAAGCTGCCATCGGTATTCAGCGCGATGAGCTCCTGCAGGATCTGCTGATCGACCAGCGGTGTATGGCTGCCTATGGTTTTTTTATCAACTCGTGTCAACATGTCGGTGCTGCGCTGCTCATTGCTTTGTATAGTGGTGGCGCTGCGTATGGTATTGAGGAGTTTGGCTGATGAGATGGGTTTGGTGAGGAAGAATCTGATCCCAGCCTCACTGCACTTCTCTCGGGCCTCGGGAGTTGCATCGGCGGTAAGCATGATGAATGGGGGTTCGTTTGCAGAAGCATGGGCAAAACGGTAGAGCTTGAAGGCTTCAAGCCCACTCAGGACGGGCATGTTCATATCGAGGATAACAACATCAAATGACTCTTTTTCGAGGGCCTCGAGCACTTTCGCGCCATTGGTGACCAGCTCGCAATCGTGTCCGGCGTTCTCCAGCATGCGCCCTATCACCATGCGATTGGTCGCTTTGTCCTCTCCGACCAGTATGCGGACACGCGGATTGAGCGCGTTTTCGTTTGAGACCTGATTGGCCAGATGAATGACATCTTCACTGCCATACTGCTCGGTTTGTGAGGCGTGCAGGGCGTTAAACAGGAGCGCCTTGTCGAGGGGCGAGCCCAGGGTGTAGATCTGGTTGTCCTTGTCGCCGAGTGGATTGAGTGGTGCATTGGGGGGGTAGATCACAAGAATGGTGAGCGCGGACAGGGCAAACTTTTCGCGCAATGATTCGAGTACGATCCGTACATGTCGGGTGATGCTTACCTGATC
>AASF01000745.1 GCA_000168735.1 Candidatus Endoriftia persephone str. Hot96_1+Hot96_2
GGAGAAAACCCTGACAACGAATTCACAGAAATCGATGAGTTGATTCAGGACGCGGCGGAAAAGAGTGCCCGAACCTGCGTGTATTGCGGTGATCAAGGTTCGATGCGGCGGGATGGTTGGTTCGTGGTGCTATGCGATCATCACCACCATCTTCAACGCGAGGGAAAAAGGTTAGATGGCGAATCAGAAGAATGGGGGAAAATGAATGACCACGTTGGACAACACGAGCAAAACCCATGGGGAGGAAGCACTCTCCCCGGAAATGCAGGCCATGGTTCGAGAATGCGCGATGGACTCGCTCATCGAGTGTTTTCAGGAAATTTGCCAAGACCCGGAACGCTTTGGTCTCGACCCTGACGTATTGACCTTGAGAAATCGGCAATCCCGCTCAGTGCAGTTCGAACAGGGATAAATGAATGAAAATAGTCGGCATGGTTGACCTTCCTGAACCGTGGAATATTGCCATTTACGAGGATGACCAGGGAGTTCAATTGGTAAAGGATGATGACGTTCCGGAGAGGCACCGTTCCGAATACTTCGAATTGGCGATCCTTTCTGGCACCTCACAGCATGGATACTCGTACCTGACTGACTACAAAGTGAGAGCAAGCCACCTAATGCGGTCTCGCCAGTTCAGATAAGCCTGTGCATATCATTTGATCAAAAAAACAGCACATGGGTTCAGAGCGACTTTTTTCCCGACGGTCGAGTTTCGCGTTTCAGGCGGTTCAGTGCCTTGACCAGCTCTGGGGACTTGGAAAATGTTGAGTGGCAAACAGGCTCGAAGCCTTTGTTCGTCAGTACTTCGAACGCTTTCTCCTTCGGAATGCCGTTGATGGCACACCAGCGTCCAACAAACACATAGCGAAGAACCGCGTGGACAACATCTTTGACTCTGTAACGATCACTTTTTGTATGCCAGGGCATTGGCGCGAGAATGTCGTTTTCTGCCAGTGACCTGAATTCACCACGCGAAATACACAAAACTTTTCGCGCTTCATCCTGGGTCAAGTTCTCAAGACGATCCCAGGCTCGCCGACGAAAAGCATTATAGAGCGTACTCATGGCTTTCCCTTTGCCCACGACCAAAGCGGAGAGCACCTCTGTTCCGGGATCGAGCCTTTTCGGACTGAGGTCATTTAGCAGTACCGGGCCGAGCAGGTCTGACCAGTTAGCAGCGAAAAGCGGTAGCACATCTTTCAACTGCGAAATTGGCATAGATTCGCCAGAATCTTTGGCTTTCGGTAGCTTATCGATGAAACGGGCTGTTTCGTTGAGATCGAAATGCGCGTAGCGAATTTGCCTTACTAAGCGCTGCGGTGGCAGCTGTGCAACCGGTGGCCTTCAGTAAGTACTGAAGTAGACCTTTTAACGATGTATCTGAAGGTAAACGGCAGTAAATCACCTCCATTTCGGTGTACTC
>AASF01000744.1 GCA_000168735.1 Candidatus Endoriftia persephone str. Hot96_1+Hot96_2
AACGAATTCGCCCTTGATCATCCCCTACATCGGGGCGGCAGTAGTCACCTTCCCGGTGCTCTTCAGTGGCCTGGTTTCAGTGGGGTTGGTCGGCCGATTTTGCCTGGCTCACCACTGCCTACTTCATCATTCAGGCGCTCGACGGCAACGTGCTGGTGCCGCTGCTCTTCTCTGAGGTGGTCAACCTCCATCCGGTGGCGATTATCGTGGCGATCCTGGTGTTCGGCGGCTTTTGGGGCTTCTGGGGGGTGTTTTTCGCGATACCGCTGGCGACCCTGGTGCAGGCGGTGCTGGTGGCCTGGCCGCGTCAGCCGGCGGGTTAGGGTTGGCCGCAGGACAGCGCCACTGCTCTGCGGCCTTAGATGCGATCAACTATTTGTTGGTATTCATGCCGATCAGCGGGATAGATCGGGCACCAGTTGATC
>AASF01000743.1 GCA_000168735.1 Candidatus Endoriftia persephone str. Hot96_1+Hot96_2
TGATCAGGGCGCAACGGACGATGCCCTGGCCGCCAAACCCGGAAAATCTGACCTCATGCATCAGAGTCCCTCCTCGTCCACGCCCATATCTTCGGCCATCATCTGGGCCTCTTCCTCGTCCAACAGGGCCTGTATCTTGGCTCTCTCCTCCGCCTCGCGCTTGGCCTTCTCCTCACGTTCGGGCTTGCTCATACCGTAGAGCTGGTAGTCGTCACCCAGGACGTTGGCGTAACGTTCATTGACCGCCTCGTAGTAGGTTGGCTTCTCCTGCTGAACGAATCGGCCCATGGTGATATCGCTCTGGAAGTCGATGCCCACATCGCGGGTGTCAACCTCTTTCTCAACCCCAGCTTCCTCCTTGTAGTACTCGAGGGCATCGAGGCCGTCGCCCAGGCGATTGCGGCGCTGATAGAGCGTGGTGCAGGGGGCAATCACCTCGATGAAGGAGAAGCCCTTGTGGTTCAAGGCCTCGCGGATCGATTTGGTAATGTTGCGCGCATGCAGTGAGGTCCAGCGCGCCACGTAGGTGGCGCCGCAGGCGTCCGCCAGAAACGGCAGGCTGAAGGGATATTCGTAGTTACCGTAGGGGGTGGTGGAGGCATTGGCCGTCTGCGGTGTGGTCGGGGTTACTTGGCCGCCGGTCATGCCGTAGGTGAAGTTGTTGACGCAGATGACCATGATGTCCATGTTGCGGCGGGCGGCATGGATGAAGTGGTTACCGCCAATACCCGTGAGATCGCCGTCACCGCTGACCACCACTACCTTGAGATCGGGGTTGGCCAGCTTGAGGCCAGTGGCGACGGGGATGGCGCGCCCATGGGTAGTGTGGATGGAGTCGAAGTTCACATAGCCGGCGACCCGACCGGTGCAGCCGATGCCGGAGATCACCGCCAGCTTGTCCATGTCAATACCGCTCTTCTTGACGGCCTCGGCGAAGGAGTTGACCACGGTGCCGATACCGCAGCCTGGACACCAGATGTGTGGCATCCGCTCCATGCGGAGGAAATCTGTCATCGGACTCTCTGCACGGAA
>AASF01000742.1 GCA_000168735.1 Candidatus Endoriftia persephone str. Hot96_1+Hot96_2
AACGAATTCGCCCTTAATTCAAACTCGTCAGTCTGCTGCTCCTGCAGCATCATCTCTTCTGGCATCTGCACCTGCACCTTCGACAGGATGCCGATCACCTCGCGATTGATCTCATCCAGCATGCGGGAGAACATCTCGAATGCCTCACGCTTGTACTCCTGCTTGGGATTTTACTGCGCATAGCCGCGCAGATGAATGCCTTGGCGCAGGTAGTCCATCGACGCCAAGTGCTCTTTCCAAAAAGAGTCAAGGGTCTGCAGCATGATGCCCTTTTCGAAGTTACGCATGTTGGCCTCACCCACCAGTTGCTCTTTCTCCTGGTAGGCCTGTTCAAGGGTCTCGCAGGATGCGCTGGTGCAATGTCTCCTCATGCAGGTCATGATCCTCATCGAACCAGGCTTGGATCGGCCATTCGCCACCAAACTCTTCCGCCAACGCCTCGCTCAGACCCGGCACATCCCACTGCTCCTCAATGCTCTCGGGAGGCACATAAGCGTGGAAGATATCGTCAACCACGCTGGCACGCAGGGCATTGATGTTATCCGAGACATCGTCAGTCTCCATCAGTTCGGCGCGCCACTTGTAGACCACCTTGCGCTGGTCGTTGGCCACATCGTCATACTCGAGCAGCTGTTTGCGGGATGTCGAAATT
>AASF01000741.1 GCA_000168735.1 Candidatus Endoriftia persephone str. Hot96_1+Hot96_2
GATCACCATCGCTGCGCCTCATCTGGGTACGATGCGGGCGGTACAGGCGTTGGATGAGACCGATGATCCGTTTCCACTGAGCTGGATGAAGTCGTTCATGGTCTGGCGATATCTACGACCTGGTAGCGAGACTCCCGGGTGCGTGCTGATCGATCTGGCCCCGGCGCGGCCAGGCAGTCTGCTGTACTGGTTGAACGTCCAGCCACATCCCGAGATGGCTTACATCTCGATCATCCGTCCGGGGGCCGGTCGGTTTGGGGCGACGAGCNGTGGTGCCCGCTTTCAGTCAGGAATATGAACAGCGTGGCGGCCCTGGGCGGGGTAGAGCAGCAGCAGATTCACCCAGCCCACCCTCACATTCAGCTCAATCCTGGTAGATGGTCAGTTGCTGCGTTAGAGTTTTACAAGCGCTTTGTGAGCTGATTGGTTGAACTGTTCCCAGAGGTGCGGTGCCTCAAACCGAGACATCGCACCATGGGCATTCCTGTTCGTTATCCGTGGTCGCTGCTGCCTGGATGAGGTGTGAGGCAACTGGCTTATCTCTGAGCCAACGCAGTTTCTGGCGAAAAAACCCAAGAGAATCCGTTTTATAGCTTCCCTTTCTATTACCGTTTCCTCTATAAATTGAGAGTGAGCATCTTGCTGATGCGGTGTATAAGGGGGAGCGATGGAACGTAGGCAATACCCACGAGTCGATCTGGTTCATCCGGCGATTGTCAGCTTTTCCGGTGGCCAGCAGTTTGATTGCACTATTCTGAATTACTCCCAGGGTGGGCTCTATATCCAGTGCAAGGGT
>AASF01000740.1 GCA_000168735.1 Candidatus Endoriftia persephone str. Hot96_1+Hot96_2
CCGCCGACCACGATTACCAGATCGCTGTTGCAGGGCAGGTCGATCTCCGGCACGCTGGAGACCGGTGCGTCGTCGAGCAGACGGCAGGTGCCGTTCTCCAGCAGCACGTCGATCTTGCGAGCAACAAGAAACTCGTAAAGCCGACGAATCGTCCTTTTAACGGTGGGATCGCCGTGTTTGCCGATCAGGCCGATGCGCTGGAAAGGTGCACTCATGGGGTCGCAATCTGCTAAGCGATGGTGGCAGGAACGGCTTTCTTAGCCACCGAAACTGTCGGGAAACTTAACACGCTGTCTGTTGCAAATAAAGCGCCCGAATTTTGGTTCTGAAACTTCCAGCGGGAGTGGTCGCTCGGGCGTTTATGGTTGCTCATTCCTTGACTCGCAAAAAGTAGCTTGTTAGCTTCTTCCGGCTTTGGCACTCGTTGTGCCTGAGTGCTAACAGGTCGGTTGGACGGAGGAGTGCTTTGGCGGCTAAGCGGGCGATTGCAGAGAACGGCGTGAGTGAGCGGGCGCAGCACTTTCTCAAGGTGCTGATCGAACACTACATCCGTGAGGGTCAGCCGGTGGGCTCGCGTACCCTGGCGAAAGAGGTGGGGATGGACCTGAGCCCCGCCACCATCCGAAATGTGATGGCCGACCTGGAGGATTTGGGGCTGATCACCTCGCCCCACACCTCGGCGGGACGGGTGCCGACCACCACTGGCTTTCGCATGTTTCTCGACTCTCTGCTTACCGTAAAGCGCCTGAAGACGCGCGAGGTGGAGAACCTGCGCGAGCAGCTGCAGCTGACGCAGGCGACAGATATGAGCGGGCTGCTGGCCTCCGCCTCGCAGATGCTCTCCGGGGTCACCCATATGGCAGGCGTGGTGACAGTGCCGCGCCGCAAACACACGGAGTTTCGCCAGATCGAATTTCTGCCCCTGTCGGAACGACGGGTGCTGGCGATCCTGGTGACTGCGGATGGTGAGGTCAACAATCGTATCCTTAACACCCACCGGGATTTCACCCGGGCCGAGCTGGACCAGGCCGCCAATTTTTTGAACCACTCCTTCTCCGGGCAGGAGATGGCCGCGGTGCGCAGCAAGCGTGCTGCAGCAGTTGAACAGTGCCCGCGAGCATCTGGATCACTCCATGGCGCAGGCGCTGGACATGGCGGGTGAGGTGGTCGATACCAGCGAGGCGAAGGAGGACTGCCTGATCGCAGGTCAGACTAATCTGATGGAGTTCGAGGATCTGGCCAGCCTGCAGCAACTGCGCGGTCTGTTCGACGCCTTCACCGAGAAGCGCGAGATTCTGCATCTGCTCGACCAGTTTCTG
>AASF01000739.1 GCA_000168735.1 Candidatus Endoriftia persephone str. Hot96_1+Hot96_2
TCAACCATGAGATGCCCCTCCAATACTTCACTCTCTTTTTGCTTTGCTAGCTCTCTTATCACCTCACCTAAGTGTTTTCTTAATCCTCCGGTATATCGCCTTTTTACGATATTTTGGAATCCAAGTAACATGGTAATTGCATTCCCATTTAGAATGACTTAAACTTCTTACAGTTCCTATGAGTTCTCCTTTTGTATGAATTTGAGCGGTTCATTCAAAGACGATCTATGGAAACCACCGTAAAAGTCAAACTTTTAGGGGCCACCGGCTAAGCCGGTGGTTTTTTCATGATAATAATTCCACCGGTTGTAATTTAATTAGAGTAGGAAGACTTTTTTAGCAAAAAATTGGCCTGTTTTCTTTGTTTTATCCCAGACTTTTATTTTTTCATCTGTATTTAGAATTTCAGTAATATCTTTGTTTATTTCGCCGTAAGAACGCAATTAATGGATCTTCTGAAAGGCCTGTTTCCCAAGCATATAAAATATAAACTTAAAATTTCTTGCTGTTTTAAATGGGACTTAAGCATTAAAGAGAATGTTGTCTTTCCTGTACCCCAGGGCGGTGTAATTGAAAGTACAAACGGTGTGCCAATGTTTGTGATTAAGTTACTTAGATTTTCAACCTCTTCAGCTCTATTTAAAACGTCACCTTCAAAAGGATTGTCAGGATTTACTTCAAGAGGTGGTTGCTTAATCTCAATCATATTTTTACTCTTTGTCGTACCTTAGTTGGAAGTAAGGAGGTTTTTGCCTCGCAGAGAGCTAACGCCGTAAATCACTTGCGTGCAAAAAGCATAGCGCAGCGGGGAACCTCCCCCGATTTTGCACACATAGTTTGTTATATCCAGTGGCTGTTAAGCCATGCTTACCTCATACTCATCTGGCGTCATATAGTTCAATGAAGAGTGTAGCCTTTTTCGGTTATAGAAGCCCACATACTCAATGATGACTGCCCTTAACTCCTTCTCCGTCATATACTCATTCCTATGTATGCGTTCTGCCTTGAAGTGATGAAAAAATGATTCCATCTCCGCATTGTCATTCATCACACCCTTTCGGTTCATACTTTGAATGACGCCATTATCTTTCATCCAGTTACGATACTTGGTCGCCACATACTCAGCTCCCCGGTCCGAATGGAGATATACGCCGGACTGTACCAAGCGTTTCTTGGCTACCCGTTTGAATGCCGCCAACGACAGCTCCACATTCCGTCTCTTCGATAATGACTACCCCACAACCCGCCGAGAGAATTTGTCCAAAATTACCGCCAGGTATCGCCATTCATCATTCACTCTCAGGTAGGTTACATCACCCACCCAGACCTGAGCTGGCCCCGTTGCTTCGATCCCCCTGATTTGAGCTCGCATAAAATCAATCCATCTTCGCATGACTCCTATATATTCGAGCACATCGCGCTTTTAAGGCATTCTCATGCATCAATCGAGCTACGCGGTTTTTACCTACAACGATACCTTCTTTTTTCAGCGCCTCGTGGACTTTTGGATTCCCATAGATCCCATCAACCTCGCCAAATATACTTTCTATACTTTCCGTAAGTTCAATATCCTTCTGCAC
>AASF01000738.1 GCA_000168735.1 Candidatus Endoriftia persephone str. Hot96_1+Hot96_2
CCTTGATCAGGAGAACAGTCCGGACGTATGGGGACACACGCTGCGCTTCCTCGCCAACAAAGATGTGCAACTGCCACCGCGCGCGCCCTTCGCCAATATCGCCGAGCGCATTATCGAGTTTCAGCGCCGAGTCGAACCCCGAGCAGGTGCGCCGCCTGATTCATCAGCTTGGACCAGTCGAATCCTTATGGCCACAGCGATCTTGACTTCCAGCAGTGGGAAACGCGCCTTCAAACAGGAGATCCGTCCCCGGCTGTTTCGTTTCCGCCAGCAGCACACAGCTAGACAGCGCAAGGCAGCGCTGCCGGCTCTCAAACCTGAGTCTGCCGTCTGAGTTTTTGCGATCCGCCTTGGCAATCCGGCTATCACAAAGGGCTTGCCAGCACTGCCTGGGGGCATCGGAATCTGGACTCGCCGCCCTACTGCTCTGATAATGCGGGAGTTCGTCGGGTCTTCGCGATGGACTCAACCATCTATTTTTAAAGGATTAATCCACACACTTCCATGAAACAACGCCTGCTAAAACTGTTTCTACTGCTGGGTATCTTCCGTATCTGGGCGCTGCTGCGACGCAGCCAGATCACGATCCTGATGATCCACGGCACCCGCGACGCCGACCCGGCTGACGCTTGGCAACCACTGCGTCCGCAGGCATCGGTGCGCGATATGGACGCGGCACTTGCGCTGATGAAGCGCTACTTCAACTTCATTTCAATGGATGATGCGATCGCCATGCTGAAGGGGGAAAAACCCCTCAAGCCCAACAGCTGTGTCCTGACCTTCGATGACGGCTACCGCAACAACCTGACCGATGCTCTGCCGCTGCTGCGCAAGCATGGCATTCCCGGCCTCTTCTACCCAGCCACCGCCCACATCGATCAGCAGAAGGTCTACTGGATCGACCGGCTCGACTATATCCTGCAGAAGGCCGATGTAGAGGGGCGGGAGATCCAGATTGGCGGGCAGTCCGTCAAGATCGATGCCAGCAGCCGCGGGGCACTGCTCAACTCCTATCGCCGAATCATCATGGGTTTCAAGCAACACAGCGAGAGTGATGAGGCGATGCAGCATGAGCTCTATGCTCTTGCCAGCAAGCTGGAAGCCGAGGCGGACGATAGTATTGACCGGGTGATCGATAACGACCGCTGGGCGGCCTTGATGAGTTGGGAAGAGATTGCTCAGGCCAGCCAGGCTCCCGATCTGCTGTTTGGCAGCCATACCGTCGATCATGTGCTAATCGGAAACGACCGCAAGGAGCGGGTCCGGGATCAGCTAG
>AASF01000737.1 GCA_000168735.1 Candidatus Endoriftia persephone str. Hot96_1+Hot96_2
GATCAGCAGGCGCTCGGTTTCCGCCTGGGCGGCCCGGCTGGTCTCCTCAGCGCGTTTTCGCGCGTCGTTGTCGATGACCAGGCCCTCCAGGGCCAGCAGTTCTCCTCCCTTCCCGTAGATTCCCGTCCCGCTCTCCCAGGCCCATTTTTCCTTCCCCTCCGCGGTAAGTAGGCGGTATTCAAGTTCGAAGCGGCCGTCTGCCGCCAACCCGGCTTGTACCTCATCCCAGACCCGCTGCCGGTCGTCTGGGTGGATCAGTTGGGCGTAACTGACCCGCTTGTTCCCGAGCAGATCGGCCGCCGGGTGGCCGGTCAGGGCCAGGCAGCCCTCACTGACGAAATCCATGCTCCATTCCAGGTCGTTGTGGCAGCGATAGACCATGCCCGGCAGGTTGGCCATCAGCGTTTCCAGGCGGCGATGGGTCTCGTATAGCGCTGCCTCGGCTCGCTTGTGCTCGCTGGTATCCAGCATGGCGCCGATTACCCGGTACGCCTGGCCATTGGCGCCGCGTAGTATCTCCCCCCAATCGATGGTATGGGCCCAGCGACCATCCTTTGTCCGAAAGCGGTACTCGGCGTGGAAACCGCTGTCTCCCCGCTCGATGGCATTGCGGATCGTGGCAAGCACCTGCTCACAGTCGTCCGGGTGGATGCGGTTGGTCCACCACTGTTCAGAGTTTTCATCGATCCGTCCGCTGGGCCAGCCAAACATCTGGGTGAAGGCGCCACTCCACTCGGTGATATCGTCAGCGATATCCCAATC
>AASF01000736.1 GCA_000168735.1 Candidatus Endoriftia persephone str. Hot96_1+Hot96_2
GATCAGCTCGCTGCTACTCGTTAGGCGCCAAACCTATTCGCTGGCTCAGCTTGCCAGTGCGACATCCCGCTTTGGCCGGGGGGAGCGGCCTGAGTCTCTGCCGGAAGAGGGGCCTGAAGAGCTGGCGGTGCTGGCGCGTAACTTCAACCGCATGACCGGGCAGGTCCAGCAGCTGCTGACCAACCGGACCACCCTGTTGGGGGGGATATCCCACGACCTTCGCTCCCCGATCGCGCGCCTCCAGCTGGCGCTGGCGTTACTCGATGAGAAGAGTGAACCTGAATTGATAAACGGCATGCGCGAGGACTTGCAGGAGATGGATCTGCTGATCAGGCGCACCCTTGAATTGGCCAGAGGTTTGGAGGGTGCTCCACAGGACGAACAGCTGCTGGATCTGGCTGCATTCCTGGCAGAGGTCGTGGCGGACTACCGGCAGCAGCCGGTTGCGATCGAGTGGGCCGATCCGCCGCCATGCCCGATGCGCTTCAGCCCGCTGGCGTTACGCCGGGTCCTCTCCAATCTGCTCGGAAATGGCCTGCAGTATGGTGACGGGAAACCGCTTGAGGTGCGGCTGCAGTGTGATGGAGCGATGGCAGAGATCCAGATCCTGGATCGGGGGGCGGGTATCCCTGAAGCGCAGTTGGAGGCGGTGTTCCAGCCCTTTTTTCGACTCGAAGGGTCGCGCAATCCTGCAACAGGAGGCAGCGGACTGGGGTTGGCAATTGTTCGCCAGCTTTGTGACTTATATGGTTGGCAGATCCAGCTTGTGCCACGCCAGGGCGGCGGGACAAAGGCGTGCCTGAGCCTACCCAACTCGCGCCAGTGAGAAAAACTCCCAC
>AASF01000735.1 GCA_000168735.1 Candidatus Endoriftia persephone str. Hot96_1+Hot96_2
ATCAAGTCACACCACAATGTGGGTGGCCTGTCCGACTACATGAAGCTGAAGCTGGTGGAGCCGTTGCGCGAGCTGTTCAAGGGATGAAGTGCGCAAGATCGGTGTCGAGCTCGGTCTGCCCTCCGAGATGATCTATCGCCACCCCCTTTCCAGGGGCCGGGAAACTGGGGGTGCGCCCATCCTCGGCGAGGGTGAAGAAGGCGTATGCCGATATCCTGCGTCAGGGCGGATCACATCTACATCGAGGAAGCTGCGCCAAGCACAACCCTCTACGAACGAGGTGAGTCACGGCGTTTGCGGTGTTCTTGCCGGTCAAGTCGGTGGGCGTGGTGGGCGATGCGCGCCGCTACGAATACGTAGTCTCGCTGCGCGCGGTGAAGACGAATCGATTTCATGAACCGCCAGCTTCGCCCATCTGCCGTTCGATTTTCTCGAAGAGGTGTCGCGCCGCATCATCAACGGAGGTGACGGGGATCTCGCGGGTCGCCTACGATATCTCAAGCAAGCCGCCGGCGACGATCGAGTGGGAATGATTCCGCGTCTGGCTCTGGCTGGCGCCTACCGGCATCAAACTACACATAAGTCACTGTATTAACTAAGTTATTCTCGTTGCTCAATAAGTCATTCATGGTATTACAAATAGACAAGTCCTTGATAATAAATAAAAATAACCGAAAAACATGCCATAAAAACATCATGGGTATTCTTTGACCCCTGGCGGAGCGAACTTTGGTCCATGCTGAACGGATACCAAGCTGCGCAATTTGAAGCCCAAGGACAAGCTCTACAAAGTGAACGACGCG
>AASF01000734.1 GCA_000168735.1 Candidatus Endoriftia persephone str. Hot96_1+Hot96_2
TCAGTACCTCAAACGTTTCATTCTTCTCAAAACTGTCACTCAGATGCTGGATTAGTTCCGAAGTGGTGTAGACATCCTGATAAGCGATGGACCATTCGTCGAGATACTGGGCAACTTCAGTGTGAGTGGCTTGATGCGGGCACATGCGCAGGACGTTGCAGCTTGCGAGGCTCTTATCCTGCACCTCGATTATGCTTTGGGAATCCTCTTTGAACTCGATGTCAAACCAGAAAACAGAGCCGAGCCCAGGGGTGCTTTGCACCCCGATTCGCCCCCCCATCAACTCAACCAACTGTTTGGCGATTGAGGTTCCAAGGCCGGTGCCGCCGAAGCGTCGCGTAGTGCTTTCGTCCGCCTGACTAAATTTTTGGAAGATGGCGTCCTGTTTCTCCTTCGGGATACCGATGCCGCTGTCGATGACTTCAAAACGAATCAGTGCCCGTCCCTGCTGGCTGCGCAGCAGATTGCAGTGTAATTCGATACTTCCTTTGGGAGTGAATTTGATGGCATTGCCAAGCAGGTCGATTAGTATCTGTCGCAAGTGGTGTGGATCGCCGATCAGTTTGTAGGGAGTATCCAGACCGATCTGGCTGTTGCAGCCGTAGGGATTTCTGCGTGGCATGGGACTTGAGCATGCGTAGGGTGCCGTGGATCAGGGCATAGAGATCGAAGGGCGTACGCTCGATGGTCAGTTTGCCGGCCTCGATCTTGGATATGTCGAGGATGTCCTCGATCAGATGGAGTAGGGTCTCGCCGGATGTCTGAATGGTTTCAACATACTCTTTGGCGGCTCTATCCAGATCGCAGGTGCGCAGTAGCTCGCCGGTACCGATGATGCCGTTGAGAGGTGTCCTTATCTCATGGCTCATGCGGGCGAGGAAATCACTCTTTGCGCGATTGGCGTCCTCGGCCCTTTTCTGTTCCTGGTTTGAAGCGGCGGATGCAATACAGTGGCGTATCCTGGGAGAATGAAAAACGAGAGCAGCAGTCCGACACCAAAGAGGGGGTGTTCAAGCCAGAATGTGTTGTTTGCTAGGACATAGCCGAAGCCGGTAACCGAAAGGACAACTGACAGGTAGAGATAGCGCTCGCCATAGCGGAAGGCGTTGCCGAAAGTAACCCAGAGATAGACCCATACCCACGGGGCCAGCAGGTTGCCGGTGAAAGATGAGACCAGGCTGAAAACCCAGATATCACTGATGATACCGATATGCGTCTGGG
>AASF01000733.1 GCA_000168735.1 Candidatus Endoriftia persephone str. Hot96_1+Hot96_2
GATCAGCTACGGCATGAGCGAGACCGGCTCCATGTGCCTGATGGATGACAGCCAGCAGGCGGGATTAGAGGCCGGTGTGGTGGGTGCGCCGCTGGCCGGTTTCGAGCTGCAGCTGAACGGGGTGGGGCGGATACGCCTGCGAGGCCCGGCACTGATGGTCGGCTACGCCAATCCCCAGCTGCAGCCGGGCGCTGGGCTGGAAAATGGCTGGTTCGAGAGCGGCGACCTGGGGCAACTGAGCGAACAGGGGCAGCTGCGCCTGCTGGGGCGGGCCGATGATATGCTGATC
>AASF01000732.1 GCA_000168735.1 Candidatus Endoriftia persephone str. Hot96_1+Hot96_2
CTTGATCACCTTGAAATTGTCGAGGTCGATAAAGAGGATCGCCAGTTTCTGCCCGAACCGCTCGGCCTCCTTGATGCGGTTGCTGAGTTCACTCTCCAGCAGGTAGCGGTTGGGCAGATGAGTCAGCTGGTCGTAGGTGGCGAGGTGTTCAAGTTTGTCTAGCGCCCGCTTCTGCTCTGACTGATCGACATCGATGCAGAACATCTCGGGATTATCTGTGTCCTGGTTGAGTAGCACATGACTGGAGAAGACAGGCAGCAGATGGCCGTCCTTGTGTAGCAGCTCCAGCTCGCCGGGGGGGATCGGCTGCCCCCGCTCGAGCCAGGCGTGGTGGGCTTCGACTAGGCAGTCGTACATCGACTCGGGGATGATCAGATCCTGCAACTCGGCGCCGAGCGCCTCCTCTTCCGTGTAGCCGTAGAGTCGCGAGCTGGCGGCGTTCCAGTAGATCACCCGGAGCTCTTTGTCGTAGCCCTGTACTGCCACGTTGGGCAGGCTCTCGATCAGTTCGCGAAAGCGTCTTTCACTCTCCCGCAGATAACTCTCGGCCTGTTTGCGTCGGGTGATGTCGCGGTCGATGCCACGATAGCCGGCCAGTTCGCC
>AASF01000731.1 GCA_000168735.1 Candidatus Endoriftia persephone str. Hot96_1+Hot96_2
GATCCCAGAATGATGAACGCGTGCAGGCAGGCGTGCGGCGAACAGGGTGATGCCAAGTCGGTCGGTATGGGGTTGGAGGACGGCAGAGTGCATGGGTGAGGTCAGAGTGCTTCGCTGAGTTGGATCTGCAAGTTTGGATTGGTTAGTTCGATTCGTTGTGCCATGGCGGGGCTCATGTGGAGTTCGCCCAAGTCGTCGACAAGCAATACGTATTTTAGCCTCATTGAGCGGGCGATGCGGTACCAATCCCTGGGGCCTGCGATAAACAGCGCAGTGGCGGCGGCATCGGCGGTGGTGGCATCAGTGTGAATGACGGTGACCGAGCGGCTGCCGGTGGCGGGGATAGCCGTTGCGCGGGTCGATAATGTGGTGGTAGCGGCGGCCCTTGGTAGACGAAGTTGCGCTCGTAGTCGCCGGATGTGAAGACGCTCTCGTCGTTGTCGATCTCAATCACCGCGAACACTCCTTCACCCGAGGGGTCGCGGATGGCGATTGCGCCAGGGTCGGTCGCCGTGATTGCCGATTGCACGCAGATCGCCGCCGGCGTTGACGATGGCATTGCGGATGCCCAGTTGGCGCAGGTGGTCGATCGCCAGATCGATGCCGTAGCATTTGCCGAAGGCGCCGAAGTCGAGCTTCACCTG
>AASF01000730.1 GCA_000168735.1 Candidatus Endoriftia persephone str. Hot96_1+Hot96_2
TTCCTCTTCAAGGGCCATTACCAGCTCAACAGTGTCGAGAGAATCTGCGCCGAGGTCGTCAACAAAAGACGCTTCGAGAGTTACTTCGTCCTCTTTGACACCCAGTTGTTCAACGACAATTTTCCTAACGCGCTCTACAACGTCACTCATCTTCTTAATTTCCTCTGGGATATTCGCCGGCCTACTCTGGCCGATGCGCTATTGTATGCTCAAACTTTCTATGAGAAAAGCATAAACTGTACTTATGCAGCACCACAAAAAAATGAGCGGTTTATCTTAAAATTCAATCGGATACCTCTATCCTTTCGGATAGAGAATCAACTTAAAGCAACTGCTCTTTTAGGCCATATGCATGCCACCATTGACATGCAGTGTTTCGCCCGTGATGTAGGCGCCCGATGCCGAAGCGAGAAACAGCACCGCGTTGGCAACATCCTCGGGCTGGCCCAGCTTCTGCAGCGGGATGCTGTCCACCAGCGCCTTGCGCTGTGCCTCGGGCAACTCCCTAGTCATATCAGTCTCGATAAAACCCGGCGCCACCGAGTTGACGGTAATACCCCGGGAGCCGATCTCCCGCGCCAACGACTTGGTAAAGCCAAACAACCCAGCCTTGGCTGCTGCATAGTTGGTCTGGCCAGCATTGCCCATCGCACCAACCACTGAGGAGATATTGATGATACGACCATGACGCGCCTTCATCATGCCGCGTAGCAGCGCCTTGCTGACCTTGAAAACAGAGCTGAGATTGGTGTCGATGATGTCATTCCACTCCTCATCCTTCATCCGCATCATCAGGTTATCCCGGGTGATGCCGGCATTATTCACCAGCACCGTCGGCACACCAAAATCGGGGCCGATCTGCTTCACTACGGCATCGATGGAGGCCTGATCGGTAACATTAAGGACCATCCCCCGGCCTTTGATGTTAGCCCCTGCGAAACGCTCACTGATCGTATCCGCGCCGCCCTGAGAAGTCGCAGTGCCAATCACTGTCGCCCCTGCGGCTCCCAAGGTGTCGGCAATCGCTGCACCGATACCACGGCTTGCACCGGTTACCAGAGCAATCTCATTTTCCAGATTCATTGCAATGCCTCCAGGGCTTTGGTCAATCCTTCGCTTGTCGAACACAGCATAACCGGGTCAGCTTGCGGTCGATGCGCTTGTTCAGGCCGGTGAGCACCTTACCTGGACCCGCCTCGATGATGTTCGAGGCACCCTGCGCCGCCATCGACTGAATCGTCTCGACCCAACGCACCGGACTGTAGAGTTGCTCCGCCAGGCAGCGGCGGATCTCATCCGCATCCACCGATTCGGCCACATCTACGTTGTGGATCACCGGAATCGTTGGCTTGCTGATGGCAATATCCGCCAGGCGCTCGCTGAGGCGCTCAGCCGCTGGGCGCATCAGCGCGCAGTGTGAGGGACACTCACCGGCAGCGGGCAGGGC
>AASF01000729.1 GCA_000168735.1 Candidatus Endoriftia persephone str. Hot96_1+Hot96_2
TTCGGTAACAGACAACCGATCACCACCCAGCCGGCGGTGGCTTTCCACCCAACCGAACGGGGCCTCTCCACCGAGCCCAACGTGATGGTGTTCATCGGTACTGGTCAGTATGTCGCGGAGGGTGACCCCAGCAGCACCGGTGTGCAGAGCTTCTACGGTGTCTGGGATGCGGGTGCGAGCGTCGGCACTCTGGGTTTGGACGGGGTCCTGACCAATTCAAGAGACCAACTGATCGAGCAGACCCTTGAAGAGTCCCTGCAAACCTTCGGTGAGGGGGCGGATGCCGTTGAGTTGACGGTGCGCCTGCTGAGCAGCAATCCGGTCGATTATGATACAAAGAAGGGCTGGTATGTCGATTTCAACACAGCCTCCTCCAACAGTAGAGAGCGGGTCATTGTCAATCCAGGCATCTTCGGTGATCTGGTTTTCTATACCACCCTTGTGCCCGGCGGAGAATCTATGCGGCACCGGTGCTGGCTACAGCTGGTTGATGGTGCATGATCTTGCCAGTGGCGGTGCGCCTAGTTTTGTAGCCCTCGATGTCTCGGGTAACAGCAATTATGGCGCGGA
>AASF01000728.1 GCA_000168735.1 Candidatus Endoriftia persephone str. Hot96_1+Hot96_2
GATCCACCCCGCCGATGATGCTGGTGATATCGCCTGGCGGCAGACCGGAGCGCGCCAGCCAGTTCAGGATTTGCCAGCGGAACCTCCACAGCGATCTCAGGCGATAGTTCCGGCACCCTGACCACAACCACCATGGCACCGGTCTGATCAAAGATGTCATCCAGGGCCGCAGGCAAGGTACCCACGTTACCCAGTGCAGCCGCCTCAGCGCGGCTGCCGGCGATCAGTACCGGATGGTTAAAGGGAAACTTTTCGGGATCAGCGTCCGGTGCGGTACCGATCACACCGATGACAGAGGACCGCACAGTTCTTATGGGGCGGGGACCGTTGTCAATCTCAACGACCTCCACCCCGTGCAAAAATTGCTCGGGCATGGTGACTCTCCAGATGAAATAAGGGTTCAGGTTCAGGGGACGATCTGATCCAACAGACCGGGGTCGGCCTGCGGAATCACTCGACCAGGCCCGGCAGGCATCGATGAACTTGCCCATGGTCGCGATGACTGTGGCATCGCCCTCACGCAGAATATTGAGCTGCTTCCACTCGGGGTAATATTCGAGGATGCGCGCCCGCGCCAGACGCCTGCGCAGGTCTTCCGGCGTGATATCCTCCTCGGCGGGGATCACCTTACCATCGCCC
>AASF01000727.1 GCA_000168735.1 Candidatus Endoriftia persephone str. Hot96_1+Hot96_2
CCTTAATTCCCCGAAATCACGCTGCAGCTCTTCTCCTCCCTCAAACGCCGAGGCCATCGACGAGGCTCACGAAGTGCTGGATATCTGGTTTGATCTGCCCGTAAAGGGATAACCCGACACACAAAAGAAAGCCCCGACAGCTCAAAGGGGAAAAAGCTGTCGGGGCTAGATGACTCCCCAGATGGGGTCACCGGGGAGTGCGGGCCGCCTTAGGAGGGGCCCGGCCCCTGTCGTCATGACTAAACTCTACGACCCGGCAAAAACAGATAAGTTCACTCGAATATTGCATTCTGCCAATTAGCTGCCTGAAGGCGGCCATCACCGTCTCAATCAGCAGCGCGACCAATACCTCGAGGATCAGCTAGTTCGAACAGGCCGAACCAGAGTGCGGCCACCGCAATCACTGCATAGACCAGCATGCCAGTCCGCGACTGCGCTGGAACAGACTCACCCTCTTCGCACCCGTTGCCTTAGTGGGCCTCATCCCAGTTATCACCGATCCCTACCTCCACCAGCAGCGGCACCGCCAGCTCAGCCGCTGACTCCATACAATCACGCAGGTGCTGGCAGGCCGTTTCGAGAAAGCTCTCCTGCACCTCCAGCACCAGCTCGTCGTGGACCTGCATCAGCAGCCGCAGCGGCGGCCGATCTGCCTCGATCCAGCCATCCACCGCCAACATCGCACGCTTGATGATGTCCGCCGCGGTACCCTGCATCGGTGCATTGATCGCGGTGCGCTCCGCTGCGCTGCGGCGTGGCCCGCGGGCCTTGATATCGGGCAGATAGAGGCGCCGGCCAAACAGGGTCTCCACGTAACCCTGCTCACGGGCCTGCTCACGGGTGCGTTCCATGTAGGCCGCTACCCCAGGGTAGCGAGCAAAGTAGAGGTCCACATACTCCTGCGCCTCGCTCCGCTCAATCCCCAAC
>AASF01000726.1 GCA_000168735.1 Candidatus Endoriftia persephone str. Hot96_1+Hot96_2
GATCCCCTCCACCAGCAAATGGATATCGCGCAGTTCACCCAGATCGCCGGACGAACTCCTCCTGCACCTCATCCAGATCATAGAGGGCGAGCTCTTTGGGCAGTTCAGGCGGCGGCGCCAGACTGTGCGTCCTCCGGGTGTGCGTCGATAGAAGCCCTCGAGGCCAGCCTCGTAGATCGCCTCACAGACCGAGCTTTGCAGCGAGTACAACAGAAGTGCTGCTGCTCGTCCTCGATACGGGCGACCACATCGTCATCTGCGCGGTATCCGGCAGGGCCGCAGCTGGGAAACAACCCCCCGACTCCCGGTATTCGCNTCCCCATCAGCGCCGTTTCGCTAAGAACAAAACCCGGCCCTCTAACATCTACTCTCAGGGGCATCCACTCGATACCGACCCCGATCCGCTTGGGCGTATTGAACTCATCCTCACCCCGTTTCACGCTGACCAGGATGTCCCAGGCGCCGAGCAACGGAAAGCGCAGTTCCGCTTCATAGACTCCAGGCGCCACCTGCAGCATCGGTACCGAGAAGTCCTCTGCTGCATCCGAGGGACGATAGGCGTGGAACATCACCTGATCTACCGTCACCGGCTGATCCGACTTGTCTTTGACCGTGAAACGGGCAGCAATTAGCTGGTCAACATCGATCTTGCGCGGCAGCTGGATTTTCATCTGCCAGCCCGGATCATTGGCACGCCGCTTCATCATGTTCTCTTCGTAATCCTGACCACGCTCATAAANATCTTCATTCACCAGGCCGGGATGTATGCCACCGCCATGAGATCATGACAGGTTCATCGAGAAGAAGATGGCTACCATCGCCA
>AASF01000725.1 GCA_000168735.1 Candidatus Endoriftia persephone str. Hot96_1+Hot96_2
GAATTGAATTTAGCGCCCGGAGTAGCCCTTAATTCTTCTGAAAGAAAGGCGGCAATCAACAGGCTGAGAAGCAGTAGTACCGGTATCGATCAATACGCCATGTAACAGTTGAATGTCGCCTGATGCAAATGGCCGCTTCCTTTTGCGCGAGTGGTTTCGATCTGCACTAAGGTCAAGGAGGTCATTTAAAATATAAACAGATGAAGCGCAAAAAACTGAAAGCTATGGCACCGAATAGCGTGTCAACAATGAGTCCGGCTTCGTTTATCTTGTGGGCTGTTAATAATGGTAAAAATAGAAGGATATTTTTCATCCATTGATGGATTCTAATAGCGCTAAAGTAGCGTCCTATATTGGCCGGTTGATCCTTGAAGATATGTGTAACGATAAATCTATGCTTTGCAAGCCGCTCTGTTTTACGGCTGGGATTGACCAAAAATGCAAGTTTGTGAGTGTTCCCAGATGGGCATGTCGACCATTGAGTTGGCCGCATATTCAAACTCTCCATCCCCGACGACTTCTTTTATGGCGGCAAGTTTCCTCTTTCCTGACATGTCTATGTCTGTTGAACTGGCGATTATATCCGTGAATATACCAAAGTGCTGTGCAATTATTTGTGCATATTT
>AASF01000724.1 GCA_000168735.1 Candidatus Endoriftia persephone str. Hot96_1+Hot96_2
TTATGTTTTTTGTATGCCTCTGTAGATTTAGCCTCAATAATCTTTGGATTGCCGACACTGAATAGGAGCTTCGTTGCCTCTTCAATAGCGCGCTGATAATTATTGAAAAATGTTTTGATATCTCGTTTCATATCATCCGGCATTTTGCAATATGCCTTTCTTCGTGCAAATTGGCCGAGCGCAAAGTAAACGAGTAGGTCATTTCGCCGTGCTTCTTGCGCTTGTTGGAAGGACTCTTCACCAAAATAATCTTTCAGCGCATCAAAGGCTTTTTTGTGTGATCCTGCTATGGTGCGAATTCGTTCGGAGAATTCAAATTCTGAGTTTGCAGGAATTCGACCTAGATCCATGCTGGTTTCCCAAAAGTCAGAAAACAACTCTTTGTGCTTATCAATGAGTTCTTTGGTGACTTGCTTGGTTTGAGTGCGGGCCTGCCGCTCGGTGATCTGTCTCCAGTTGCGACGGATGTGCTGACGCTCAAACAGAAAATGCTGTTCTTCAAGTTTATCTTTAAAGACTAAAAAGATTCCCTGTCCAGCTGCTATCGCAGGTTCACTTAATACCTCTTCAAGGTATTCTTTAAATTCTGACTGTGTGTAATAGCGCTGAAATGTATTTCTTGAGGTGATGATGCCGTCTTTGTAAGGGGTGAATTGTCTGATAATGCTTTCACCTGCCACCATGACAGAGGCGACGAGTATTCGTTTTGCATATGAGAATGCTTTTTTGAGTGTTTTTTTTCGCTCATGGATATCTTCAATGACATTGAGAACAAACCCGAGGTTTACAATGTCACTCTTTGCCAGTGTACCCTCCGGCTTGTGAACGGGATCCCAGCCGGAAACATCTATTCCATGAGCTTCTAGTTCTCGAACGTCATCGCCTTTGCCACAACCATAGTCTAGTACTGAGTGATTGCCATCGAAGTAGCCATGCCTGGCAAGAGTTTGCATAGGTGATGATAATTTGTTGCGATCAATTGCCGTTTTGTGGCGTTCGATGTTGCTGACAACCGCTTCCGCAGAGAGGCCTTTGGCTGCTAGTTCCTCTTTTCGGTGAAGGCGCCCTGACTTATCTAGAAAACACCCCTTGGTATTGATCAGCCGTTCCCAACTCTTTTTGAAGCCAATATTCCGGGTTTTCTCGTAAAGCCCGGATTCTTCACCTTCGGCCGTGATCTCTTGGAACAGCGCATAGAGAGGGTAATCCTCACTGACGAAGGTCTCCTTGCGGTGAAGGATCGGTGGATTATCTGATTTTGCATAATTGGCTTTGCGAACAGATAGGCGCTGTAGATCGACTGTGTAGCTGTGCTGTAGTTCGGGATAGGCATATTCTTCAAAGCGCGGGTAGTTGAGGAACGTGATTTTAAAACTTCGTTTTGAGAACTTGACTAAGTTCCACGCCTTGTCAGGAATTTCGAACAGCTCAGCCATTTGTAAGGTAAGCGCCGCAAGGGTTTCAGGAATACGGGTGAAAGCGCTTGCATGGATATAGACCGCATCAGGCAGTTGCTTGCCAATGGGCAAGGTTTTAACGAGTTCCTGATATCGGGTGAATTCTATTTGAGTCAATGTGTTTGGCTTGTCTGGTCTATTTGTCAAATTGTTGCTGTTCATGAAGCCAGATTCGATATTGATCCTTATGACCACAATGCACCTATTGGCACAGCAAAGAGCCCGGTCGCCAAATGCGGAGGTG
>AASF01000723.1 GCA_000168735.1 Candidatus Endoriftia persephone str. Hot96_1+Hot96_2
GATCAGTGCGCTGTTGATGCTGCTGTTTCTGCTGCTTGCGCAGGGGCTGGTCTATCTCATCATCCGTCGGCTCAACTGGCTCGAGAGCCTCAAGGTCAAGGAATAACCGTGTTAGCCAAAAGACTCATCACCGCCCTGCCTGTTCTGCTGTTGCCGCTGGCTGGCTGCGAACAGAGCCCACAGCTGCAGAGCACCACACCGGTCAGAGGGGAAATCCGCGCCTCCTTCACCGAACCCGCCCAAACCCGGCTGGCGCGAGACTATCCGATTAGCATGCCGCTGGATGGGCGCATCGGCCCGATCAGGCTGCAGCCCGGCGACCGGGTGAAAAAAGGAGAACAGTTGGTGGCAATTGACCGGCTACCGTTTGAACAAGCGGTAGTCGAGGCCAGGGCCGCAGTGGCCGAGCTGCAACAACAGCTGCTGATCA
>AASF01000722.1 GCA_000168735.1 Candidatus Endoriftia persephone str. Hot96_1+Hot96_2
ATCACGGCGATGCCCGCCCCATTGCACTCTGCCTTTTACGGCTCGCCGTCCGCCGGCACCCATCCGTGTGCGCAGCTGCGATCGTTGGGCCGATTTAGCAGCCTCGAACTGAAGGCATCAAGACAGTGAGATGGTCAGCGGCGTCTGCCGCCACGTCCTCTTCTTGGCCGGTCGGGCCCGACACGGATCATGCTACCGTTGAATTCACTGCCGTCGAGCGCTGCAATAGCGGCGCGGGCTTCGTGTCCTTCCATATCGATAACGGCAAAGCCCTTGCAATCACCGGAGAAGAGATCTTTTACCAGTTTGAGAGAACGGACCACGCCGTATTCCGAAAAGAGTGCTGTCAGACTCTCTTCTGTGGTCGATCTAGGGAGACCACGAACCGAAAGGGTAATCAATGCTTTTGACCTGCTGCGTAATTCGTCGACAAATAAGTCTGTGCATCCCTGCACCTATCTAATCCGCTGCGACAACGGTTCGGAAAACCGTCCCATAAAGAAACGGGACAGCGGATTGAAACAAAACTTACAGCGGAACTACGTTATCAGCTTGGGGGCCTTTCTTGCCATCGACTTCAGTAAACTCGAACCTTTTGGCCCATCTTCAAGAGAAACATGGCCTTCACCAACAATCGCGCGAAAATGAACAAACAGGTCTTTGCCGCCCTCGCGTTCGATAAAACCATAACCCTTTCCGCTGTCGAACCATTTGACGGTTCCGGTT
>AASF01000721.1 GCA_000168735.1 Candidatus Endoriftia persephone str. Hot96_1+Hot96_2
ATTCGCCTGATCAAACAGATTCGGCACCCCCATGCCACCAGGAGAATTTTTTGACTTCGGCGACCAAAGTTCTCGGGAGTATTGCACCCCGGGCATTACGCAGCTGAGCATCGGCGTTGGCCAATTGCGCCAGTGCCGCCTGGCGCTTCGCCGAGAGCTCACTGTCATCCAGTTCGACCAGCAGATCATCCGACTTGAAGGCATCGCCCTCGATACCGGCCAGGTATTTGAGCCGACCAGGCAGTTGCGCCGACAGAGTCACCTCCTTATAGGGCACCACCGTGCCGCCCAAAGAAACCTGGGTTACGCCCTGCGCCTGCTGCACCACGAAGCGATCACCGCTGCTGGCGTCATACTCCTGAGCCTGCGTGCTTGCCGATGCCGCAGCCAAGGCCATGCTAAGAGTAATAACCAACGTTTTTATTCTGTCACCCATAATCCTGCGCAACCTAGATGAGTATAAATATCCGAATCTTTATGAGAAATCTGCCAAATCCTCGGCTCAGCAGTGAGCCAGCGATCCGCCTGAGGAGAGGCTATCAGACACGCCCCATTACCGAAAAACTCTTGATGAAGGGACCAGCCATGCGTGGGTCCTTGAGCATCGAGGCGTAATCACCCACTTCAAAACGCATCTTGCGAGAGGTAAAAGCCACGCCCAATCCATCATGCCCGGTGGCTTT
>AASF01000720.1 GCA_000168735.1 Candidatus Endoriftia persephone str. Hot96_1+Hot96_2
GCCTTGATCAGCGGCTTGTTGGTGGCCTTGCGGCAGGCCTCCACCACCCGCGCCGACATCGCCGGGTCGTTGCCGAAGGCGACACCGCCCTCCTTTACGTTGGGGCAGGAGATGTTGATCTCGATGGCGTCGATGGGGGAGTCGTCGAAGCGCCGAGTCACCTCGTAGTACTCCTCTACCGATGAACCGGAGACATTGGCGATAAATCGGGTCTCGTCGAAATCGAGCTGTGGCAGGATCTCACCCACCACCTTGTTGACCCCGGGGTTCTGCAGTGCCGATGGCGTTGAGCATGCCGCCGGGGGTCTCATAGATGCGGTGCGGCGGGTTGCCGAGGCGCGGTTCCAGTGTGGTGCCCTTGAGGCAGACCGCGCCGGTGTCCCGGTTGCTAAAGCCCTCCACCCGTGTGTACTCTTCGCCGAATCCGACGCAACCGGAGAGCAGCACGATCGGCGTGTTGAACGGCATGCCGCAGAACTCGATGTTGAGGGGAGAAGGGGTTTGCGTCGTCATGGTGTTTTGTGTCGTCTGCTTGTGGAGGAGATTGAGGTGTTTCATGTAGTGCTGTATGAGCCGGAAATCCCGCCCAACACGGGCAACATCATACGCCTCTGCGCCAACACTGGCAGCAGTTTACACTTGATTCAGCCGCTTGGTTTCGAGCTGGACGACAAGCGGTTACGCCGTGCCGGCCTCGACTACCATGAGTGGGCCGAGCTGCGCGAGCACGCTTCGCTGTCGGC
>AASF01000719.1 GCA_000168735.1 Candidatus Endoriftia persephone str. Hot96_1+Hot96_2
CCCTTGATCAGCCCAGCTGGTGCAGAACCTGCCCAAGCTCTGGGATCTGTACCACAACTACGGCATGACTACCCTGGAAGCTGAATCCGATCCGCATGATGCCCAACGGGAAAGGACGCCTGGTCCCGGTGGCCTGCGACTTCAAGGGTTCCTTCGACGACGATGATCCCAACGTCGATCGTCTGGGGCTGCCAGATGATCTGGATACCTCCAGCTACTCCAGTTTCGAGCAGGAGGTGAACTCGCTGCGCACCTACCAGGGGCCAGTCCGACGTGTTCGTCGTCAATGAAGCGGGCAGCATAACCGCCATGACCTTCGGCGGCGTGGGCCCAACGCCCTGGTGACCGAACTGCTGGGAGACGCGGCCACCATCTCCTCCGACTTCGGCGGTAACCCGCCCTACGCCAAGATGCACGACATCAGCCGTATCGTTTACAAATATTGGCTGAAGCAGTCCAACGTGCTCTTCATCATCGGCGGCAAGGCCAACAATACCGATATCTATGAGACCTTCCGCGCCATGGCGGATGCGTTGCGGGACCATTTCAACGCTCATGGCCCGACCCCGCTCTACGTGGTGGTGGGAAGGGGCGGCCCCAACGTAATCCGCGGCATGGGCTATATGCAGGATACCCTGGATGCCTTGGGCATTCCTTACCAGATGTTCGGCTTCGACTCCGCCATGAGTGAGGTGGTCAACTTCGNCCAGGCGGCCAACGATTGGATGACACAGGGCGGCCGCGACACCATCGCCAAAAAACTG
>AASF01000718.1 GCA_000168735.1 Candidatus Endoriftia persephone str. Hot96_1+Hot96_2
TGATCAGGTTGTCGGATTCGAGGTTTTTCTCCGGCGTGAAGCGCCGAGCACGCTCCCGATCGAGGGCGGGGGGGCTGATGCCGCGTGGGATCATATCGCCGGCCTGCAGGAAGATCTTCTCCAGCGGCCGCTGTACGCCATCGAAGATACTGCCAATCAGTCCTGGGCCAAGTTCCACCGAGAGTGGCTGGCCGAGCCGTTCGGCGGGTTCCCCCGGGCGCACCATCTCGGTCGATTCATAGACCTGTACGGTCGCCTCGTCACCCTGCAGGGCGATCACCTCGCCGTAGAGCTTCAACTTGCCGACCCGCACTTGCTCGCTGGCGCTGACCCCCGGCAGATGGATGGTGACGATCGGGCCGATGATCTCTTTGATGTGGCCTGGTGGTTGTCTGCTTCATCGTGGTTTCCGAGTCAGGGCCTGAGGCCGCTGCTGGTCTGGGGCAGCAGGTTCTCTTCGATCACCTGATAGATCTTGCGTTGCAGGCGCTCCAGCCGGCCTTCAAAACTCTGGTCGAGGCGGGTGCGGTTGTTGGGTGTGTGCAGACGCAGACCGCCCTGGATTCTGATCGGTTCTGACGCCAGCCGGAGCTGTTTGTCGGCGGTGGCGTTGTGGCTGAAGGTCTCCC
>AASF01000717.1 GCA_000168735.1 Candidatus Endoriftia persephone str. Hot96_1+Hot96_2
CGAATCGCCCTGATCCAGGCGCCGCTGTAGTTGATGCCGTAGTTTTGTGTAACGTAGTTGCTGACCAGGGGGGTTCGATGCCCGGTCACAGAGATCGCAACGACCATCCTCGGTGGTGTGCCATTTGAGATGTATCCGGCGCGGCATGCCCCAGTACATCTGCAGCGGGTGCCCATCCAGCGGGGTGGTGTTCTGGCCTGTCTTTGCCTCGCTGGTGCGGGTGGCGGCGAGCCAGGGGAAGGTGGCCTCCGGTTTCTTTGGGGGACCGTCTCCAAGCCCACCGATCACCACTTTTTTCTAGTACGTTGAGCCAGCAGGCCCGCCAGAGGGTGTTGTCGAGCTGGCTGCCGGCAGGGTCAAGGGCAATCAGTGTGCTCAGCGGGCCGCCGCCGCGCAGGGAGGTGCGGTGTCCTGCGCCGCCGGCGGGAGCATTGGTCTGTAGCGTAAAGAGGGCGGTGGCGGCACAGCAGGGGCAGATTTTTTCAATGCCACCGCGCTTGATGAAGTGGTCGGCGTTTTGTCTCAGAGTCTGTGCGCCCGGGGCGTCGATCAGCAGGTTGGCAATGGGTTTCTCATCGCCATTCAACGGCTCGAAAGCCTGCATGAAGAGAGGGCTATCCCCCATCAAATTGAAAGAATCGGCGAATGGTTCGAAGTGTTGTTTGAGGCTGGCCGGTGAGGGCGGGTTTTCCAGCCATTGCTCCCACTTGTCGTCGCTTTCTGGTGGGTAGGCAGTCTGCAGCATCCCGATCAGGAATTGCAGCAGGGCACCGTTGAAGTCGGGGCGGGGGGCGGCGAGGGCGATGATCGGGTCGGCCGAGTCGGTGATCTGCCAGGGGGCGATCAGTTCTTCCCTGCCGCTGGCGCGGCGGATGGGTATCCAGGGGTCGTCGATCAGGTTCATTCCTTGTCCTCCATGGCCTGTTGTTCCCGTGCGGTGGTAAGGCCGGTTTCCGGATTGTAGTAGAGGGCGGATGTGTCGCCCTTTGCGTCCTGCACAATACCCTGCCACTGACCGAGGGATTGTTCAATCAGCGGCAGCAGAACCCCCCACTTGCCCTTGGCGGGCAGGCTCTCCAGACAGGCGTCGATAGCCGACTGCGTGATTTCATCATTCGGTATTGATTCTGATATAAGCGCGCTGCGCAGGCTGAGACTGCTGCGTTGCCAGCGGAAGTCGCCCTCGTCGCACCAGGG
>AASF01000716.1 GCA_000168735.1 Candidatus Endoriftia persephone str. Hot96_1+Hot96_2
TTTAAACGAATTCGCCTTGATCAACGTTTACATCACCCTCTCTGCGCGGCAGATGAACCGGCAGATCGAGATCATCTCCCGCGCCAACCACCGGGAGAATATCACCAAGTTGATGCGGGCCGGTGCCACTCATACCGTGGCGCCCTACGAGGTGGCTGGTCTGATTGCGGCGGAGTATGTGGGCCAGCCGGTGGCGTTCGAGGCAATCTACGGCATGCTGTCTGGCGAGCGCGAGGTGGGGGTCGATGCGGTGCGCATCCATCCGGGGGCGAAGCTGGTAGGGTGTCGACTGGGTGAGGTCGACTTCCAACAGAGCAAGCTGATCGCGTTTGGTGTGGTGCGGGATGGTAGCGCGCCGCCGGAGGGGCAGACACATCTGTTTGAGCTGGGTGGGCGGGTGTTTCACTTCAACCCAAAACACGACTTTGAACTGGCGGCGGGGGATCTGCTGTTGTTGTTTGGACACGAATACAGCATCGCCCATTTTCGCGATGCCCTTGAACGAGGTGGGCTGTGAATCCGCGATCTTGGTGTCCTGGATCTTCGGCGCCGACGCGCTGGCCCAGGAGGTGGCGGGGCAGCTGACCGAACGCGGTCTGCGGGTGCCCATGTTCAGCAGCGATCAGGAGAAGGTGCGCGGCCTGTGTGAGCGGGGCTTCGACGCCCGTGAGCTGGACTATAC
>AASF01000715.1 GCA_000168735.1 Candidatus Endoriftia persephone str. Hot96_1+Hot96_2
GATCAGCGATGAGCGGGCGCTGCGCCATGAGATCATCTGTGATTTCTGGCGCAGTCGCCTGGCAGTGCTGGATCTGCCGCAAACTGTCTGGCTGCGTGAGCAATGGAAAACCCCCGAGGCCTTGCTCAGTGCGCTGCAGGGGACACTGCCCCACACCGGCCTGAGCCTGATCCCGGCGCTGGGGCTGGCGGATGCCAAGCTGGCCTGGCGTGAGGCTGAGGTCCGCTACCAGGAGCTGTGCACGGTATGGGCCGCGCAGGGGGCAGAAATAAGCGAACTGCTCACCACCAGCAAGGCGCTCAATCGGCGCTCTTACAACAAATCGGTGGTGACGAAGGCCTTGGCGGCGATGGGAGAGCTGATCGAGGCGGGGAGTTGTCCGTCCTGCTTGGCGGAGAAGCAGCTGGAGCGATTCACCCCAAGCATGCTCGAAGAGAAGACTAAAGCGGGCGAAGACGCCACCCGCGCATCCGCTCTTTGATCTTGTCGCCGGCTTTATCGCGGCGCACAGCTCCGCCTTGGGGATGCGCCGTGCCGCCTGGCTGCGCGAGGCCCATGCCTATCTGCTGAGTGAACTGGCGCGCCGCAAGGAGGAGCGTCGTCAGCTCTATTTCGACGACCTGCTGCGGCGCATGCAGCAGGCGTTGCAGGGCGAGTCGGGAGGGCGCTTCGCCGCGGCGGTGCGCCGGCGCTTCCCGGTGGCGATGATCGATGAGTTCCAGGACACCGATCCGCTGCAGTATCAGATCTTTTCCGGCATCTACCCAGGCGAGGCGGACAACGCCCTGTTCATGATCGGCGATCCGAAGCAGGCGATCTACAGCTTCCGTGGCGCCGATATCTTCACCTATATGCAGGCCCGGCGCGAAACTGCATCAGCCGGGACGCAATACACTTTGGATACCAACTGGCGATCCGCCAGCGCACTGGTGAGCTGTGTCAATGCCTTGTTTGGTCACAAACGGCTGGAGTCTCCTTTCATCTACGAGCCGGATATTCAGTTCCAGCCGGTCAACGCTAGCACGACTGCCGACCAGGCGCCGCTGCGCCTCGCGGGCGAGGCGGTGCCGCCACTACAGTTCTGGC
>AASF01000714.1 GCA_000168735.1 Candidatus Endoriftia persephone str. Hot96_1+Hot96_2
GATCAGCTCGCGGCGTCCCTCCGCATCGAATTGTGGATGGATGATGCGATCCACGACCTGCACCTCGAAGTGCCAGATATTCAGCGATCACGCCAAGGCGCTGCAGATCCGAGTCATAGATGAAGTGTTCGCCGTGCAGGGTGATCGCCTTGATCGACGGGCGACTGCGCCAGGCGATGAAAGCGGTGGCGGCGCCGATCTCTCCGGGGGATGCGGGTGGCGTCTTCGTCGTGCCATTGGCTTTTGATTCTGATGGCCAAAAGGGATCTCCGGTTACTGCTTGGCAAGATGCTGTCGGCCCGCATGCGATGCGATTCCGCTGGAAATCAGCGGGAAATTCAGCTTGGCTGAGGTCGGGACAGCATGTTAGGTTGCTTCAAATACCCAAGTATTCTACTGGAGATAAGTGGTCGATTTCAATGGTTTGAATCCGCCTTATTTGTGCTGGATCGTGGGATCTGGCGCCAGCGTGAATAAGGTGGGTTGATCTTACCGAGGATTCTCTGGTTATGTCTCTGCAACAGCTCAGCCAGGCGGTACAGTACAACTGCCATATCTCCGACGCGCGCCACGGCGGCGACTACGGACTCTGCACCTACCTGATGAAGATGCGTGAGTATTTTCGCTGGGAGAAGGGGCTGGGTTATGCCGAGCAGTTGCCGAAGGAGGAGGTGGGGGAGTGGCTCGCCGAACGGGAGTCCCTCTGGGAGACACTGGCTGAGGCGGAGTATCGGTCGTTGCCGATTAACGGTGG
>AASF01000713.1 GCA_000168735.1 Candidatus Endoriftia persephone str. Hot96_1+Hot96_2
TCAACGTCAATCGTGTTGCCAAGGTGGTAAAGGGTGGGCGTCAGTTCGGTTTCTCCGCGCTGACTGTTGTCGGCGATGGTCAGGGTCGCGTCGGTTTTGGTACCGGCAAGGCTCGCGAGGTTCCGATTGCGATTCAGAAGGCGATGGAATCGGCACGCAAAAACATGGTCAAGGTCAGGCTTAGTGGCGATACGCTTCAGTATCCGCTGGTTGGGCGTCATGGCGCTGCCAATGTCTTCATGAAGCCCGCTTCTGAAGGTACTGGCATCATCGCCGGTGGCGCGATGCGTGCGGTTTTTGAAGGGTGGCTTGGGGGTGGTTTCACAATGTGCTGGCCAAGTGTATTGGCACCAACAATCCGATCAACGTAGTGCGTGCAACCATCAATGGGTCTGGCCGATATTGACGCGATGCTGAATCTGTGGCGGCCAAGCGTGGCAAGAAAGTTGAAGAGATTCTGGGGTAAGTCATGTCAGATAAGAAGATGATGCGCGTTACCTTGGTGCGGAGCATGAATGGGCGTCTTGCTAGCCACCAGGCCTGTGTGCGTGGTTTAGGCCTGCGTCGCATGCACCATACGGTAGAGGTCGAGGATACTCCCTGTACGCGTGGTATGGCGGGCAAGGTGTCTTACATGGTAAAGGTTGAGGAGTCCTGAGATGCGTCTCAACGATTTGCGCCCAGATAGTGGGCAAAAGCGTGA
>AASF01000712.1 GCA_000168735.1 Candidatus Endoriftia persephone str. Hot96_1+Hot96_2
AACGAATTCGCCCTTGATCAGCAGTGTGCCGGGTAGGATGATGGCGGGAAAACGGTAGAGGTCGGTGCTGTAGAGTAACGACAGGCCGTGGCTCAGCAATACGCCGGCATACAGCCCCAGCGCCATGCCAAGCGTGTTCAGGAGCAGGCTCTCGCCAAAAAACAGCCCGCTCACCTGCAGCGAGGAGTAGCCGATGACCCGCAGAGTGCCTGATCTCCTGTTGGCTGTTCGCCGACGTGACACCATCGCCGTGTTGAGCACGCTGCCGAAGGCGATCATCCCGGCGAACAGCACCATCACGAAGATCATGCTGCCCATGGTCTCACCAAAGGTGGCGTCGAGTTGTGCCAGCACCTGACGGCGCTCGCTCGCCCCCAGATAGGCGGGACGCTGTTGCAGCTGATGCTGCAGCCTCTCTCCGATGCCAGCGCCTGCGCTTTTGGCCAGCAATTGGTTTGCCAGTGGTTTGCTCCCCCAGCAGACGGCTCAGGTAGGTAATATCGGCATAGGCCGCCAGCCCTAGATAGCTCTCTACCACGGCGGCCACTGTCGCTTCAGCCGGAATCCGTCGGCCGATCAGTGGGCGCAGTTCAACCCGGTCGCCGGGTGCCAGCCGCAAGATCTCCGTCAGCTTGCGCCCCAGGATCAGCCCTCGGGGCGGAATTG
>AASF01000711.1 GCA_000168735.1 Candidatus Endoriftia persephone str. Hot96_1+Hot96_2
TCACCTGTTCCGCGTTGCGGTCGACCTCGGAGACAAACTCGTTGCGCCCTTTCTCGGAGATGTTTAGGACATCGGCCCGCTCGTAGTAGCGGAGCAGGACCTTGGATGCCTCACGGGCGGCGCGTACAGCTATGGTTACCATCGGATTCATGGGCGGCGAGGATACAGCAAGCGTGCTGGAGGATAAAGAGCGAGTGCCTTCAAGTTGGCGGCGATAGCCGGCTTTGGTAGGCTGCCGTGCCATGTTGAAAAATATTCGCATTGTGCTGGTCGAGACCAGCCATCCGGGCAATATCGGTGCGGTGGCCAGGGCAATGAAAACTATGTGCCTGAGCCGCCTCTGCCTGGTGGCGCCAAAAACGTTATCCGAGCGAAGAGGCGGTGGCGCGTTGCCTCTGGGGGCTCCAGGATCTGCTCGATGCGGCGGAGATCTTCGATGACCTGGATTCGGCTCTGCAGGGTTGTCGGCTTGGTGATCGGCACCAGCGCCCGGGAACGCTCAGTCGCCTGGGCGGTGTTGAACCCCCGCGAGTGCGGTGGCCAGGTGATCGAAGAGGCGGCGGTGGGTGAGGTGGCGCTGGTGTTTGGTCGCGAGAACTCCGGNCTGAGCAATGAGGAGCTGGATCGCTG
>AASF01000710.1 GCA_000168735.1 Candidatus Endoriftia persephone str. Hot96_1+Hot96_2
GATCATGGTCGGCCATATTTTATGGCTTGCTTGATGTTTGGTTTTGCTAAAGCCAACCTTGCTACCGATATCAACATTGGGAGAATTTAGGGACTCCAGCCCATCTACGATGCTCTCTCTGTTAGGGTTGGAACCAGCATTTTTCATACCTTCCACAAACAGCTTGGCTACCAGATAACCCTCTAGTGAGACGAATCCCGGCTCCACACTGGCGTTATAGTCATTGAGGGCTTCACGATATTCCTTGACAGTGGCATGGCCGGAATCGAAGTGTGGAACCACCTGAGTTACGATGACGCCATCACCCTTGTCGCCCAAAGCCTTGGCCAGGGCGGTGCTTCCGACAAAGGAAACATTAAGAAACTTGGTGTCAGGGAGATCTTCCTTGGCCATCTTGATGAACTTGGCGCAGGGAGCGTAGGCTCCCACCATGATGATCGCCTTGGGTGCGATTTCAACATCGAGGAAGGTTCCCAAGCCATCTTCCACATTCAGAGTGTTGCGCGTGTAGCGACCGTGGGCCAGTTTTTCAGGATTCGCTACGCCTTTTGCCTTAAGTGCCTTCATCGCCCCTTTGTAGCCAGCATCACCATACCCGTCATTCTGGGTGAAGAAGGCGATCTCTTCAGGCTTGATGCCAGAGGAGAGAAGACCATCGATCATCGCAGATGTTTCTTCCGCATAGCTTGCGCGATAGTTGATGATATAGCGGTCAGGTGGCGTCTTGCGCAATACGCCGGCGCCAGTAAAGGCACCGAATAGCAGCGTCTTTTTCTCGTTGGCGATCGGTACACTGACAATGGCGGTGGGTGTTCCCACATTACCCATAACAGCAAGCACCTTCTCCTCATCGATCAGTTTGCGCATGTTCGGGGCCGCCCTGGCTGGCTCATAGCCATCATCCAGCGCGACTAGTTTCAGGGTGTTGCCATTGATTTCTGATTTGTTGACTTGATTGAAATAGGCTTCGATGCCCAGTTTCATGCCCTGTCCCAAGGCCTGAGCCGGTCCAGCCAAGGCTGTGGACATACCCACCTTGATCTCAGCAGCCTGAGTGACAGAAACACCCAATGTGCAGATAATCAGTGCAGTAATGGTGGTTTTGCGGAAATAAGAAAGAA
>AASF01000709.1 GCA_000168735.1 Candidatus Endoriftia persephone str. Hot96_1+Hot96_2
TCTGCGCCAGCTTCTTTGCCACCACCGACCTGAGCGGCGATCCGGTGGATTCGCGGCTCTACGACAAGATCGACTTCGACTGGGGCAGCGGCAACCCGATCGTAGGGGTAGGGGCAAACAAGTTCTCGGTTCGCTGGGAGGGTGACTTCCCGTTCGCGGCAGGGACCTACCGCTTCAAAAGCCGTTTCGATGACGCGATGCGGGTCTGGATCGACGGCGTGTTGGTGATCGACGCTTGGGATCCAAAGTGGAGTTGGTTCGGCAAGCGCCAGATCCTGCAACGTCTGAGTGCGGGCAATCACCGCATCAAGGTCGAATACCGTGAAGGCTGGGGCAACGCCAGTGTGGGCCTGCTCTGGGAGACCGCGCCCAGCTGCGACGCGGTGCCCAGCGGTGAGTTCTGTGGCGAATACTTCCCCAATCAGGATCTCTCCGGCGAGCCGCTGGAGGCGAGTCTCGATCCGGCTATCGATTTTGATTGGCAGGGTGGTGGACCCAGCGAGGCGCTGAGTCACGACAAGTTCTCTGCCCGCTGGCAGGGTGACTTTGAATTCGAGGCAGGCTACTACCGCTTCCGCAGCGATGCCGATGACGGCTTCCGGGTCTGGGTGGATGGCGATCTGATCATCGACGCCTGGAAACGCAGCTGGCCCTGGTACGGCAAGCAGCGCACGCTACTGAAGCTGGAGGCTGGCACCCATCGGGTCAAGGTGGAGTACTACGAGGCCTGGGGCAAGGCTAAGGCGAAGCTGAGCTGGAGCAAAGCCCCCGACTGCTCGGTGGTGCCGGAGGGG
>AASF01000708.1 GCA_000168735.1 Candidatus Endoriftia persephone str. Hot96_1+Hot96_2
TTAGCGGCGGAATCGCTTGATCATCAGCAGATGGTCAAAGGGCAATTGCTGCGCCAGATAGCGCCCGTAGAATCCCCCCATCGAGCTACCGATCAGCAGCAGCGGCTCGCCGCTGGAAAGCGATGCCAGCAGCTGTTCAAAATAGCCCTGTAGTGCTGCAACCGCCTGAACCGGACGATGCGCCGGATAAGTCGGCGCATCCTGGCTGATTTGCGGCAGAGCATCGCGCAACACCCTGGCCTTGGCCGATCCACCGGAACTGTTAAGGCCGTGAAGATAGATGAGCATCGGCTGACCTAAATTAACCGTTTAACCATCGATTCGGCGACCTCGCAACCGGAATCAGGAGCATTGACGACCTGTCGGACTCAGCACAGGCTGTTAATAAATCAGAGGCCACCCGGGTACGCCTGGCGCCTAACTCCACTTCAGCCAACGCATACCAAAAAATGTCAGAGCGCTGGCTACTACCATCGCCATCAGCAGTAGCGGCCAGATCGAAAACACCATCTCCCACCCCAGGGCCACCACCATCCACTCCCCCTCACCCACCAGCTCCGAGAGCGCGAGTGGCTCCAGCACGGCATCACTGTAGATGAGAAAAAGTCCGATAAGAATCGTATAGATGGCGTAACACATACTTTGCTCCCACTCCATTAAGCCGCTTTTCGGCAATCGATCATGGGGCAGATGGAACGACAAACCGATGAGATCCATCAATCGGACACCGACGCCTGCAGCTGAGGCTCAGCGCTTTCTATATCAGGCAGTTCAATCCAGAAGCTACAGCCCTGACTGGTTCGCTCGTCATCCCCATAAGCCCCCCATCATCCGCTCATCGATGACAGAGTCAAGCTGATACCGGCACCTCCACACCCACTGCCGTCCAGGGCGATTCGCGC
>AASF01000707.1 GCA_000168735.1 Candidatus Endoriftia persephone str. Hot96_1+Hot96_2
TGATCAACCACTACCGGTAACCTCATGCGCGAAGAACCCTCCCGCCGCTTCACTGAAAGCCCCCTCGACTATCTCTTTATCAGCCTGGCAATACCTGCTGCCACATCACCTGATATCGGCGCTGACCTACCGCATCACCCGCATCGAGATAAAACCGTTCAAGGATTGGCTGATCCGCAACATCATCAAACTCTACCGGGTCGAGATGGAGGAGGCACTAGAGCCCGATCCAAGCCGCTACCGTAGCTTCAACCACTTTTTCACCCGCGTCCTGCGCCCCGATGTCCGCCCGGTGGCTGAGGCCCCGGAGGCGATCGCCTGCCCTGCCGACGGCGCGCTAAGCCAGTGCGGTGACATCGAAGAGGGCTACATCTTCCAGGCCAAGGGGCGCGACTACTCACTGCTGGAGCTGCTCGGCGGCGACCCCCAGTGGAGCGAGCGCTTTGAAGAGGGCAACTTTGCCACCATCTACCTCTCGCCACGCGACTACCACCGGGTGCACATGCCATTCAGCGGCACCTTGCAGCGAATGATCCACGTCCCCGGTCGGCTGTTCAGCGTCAACGCCACCACCGCGCGCATGGTGCCACGGCTGTTCGCCCGCAACGAACGGGTGGTCTGTCTGTTCGAGAACGAGATCGGGCCGATGGCGATGATCCTGGTGGGAGCAATCAACGTCGCCAGCATCGACACCGTCTGGGCCG
>AASF01000706.1 GCA_000168735.1 Candidatus Endoriftia persephone str. Hot96_1+Hot96_2
GATCATCGGGCACATGGGCTGCCAGGGCCGCCTGAGGACTGGTTGCGCGTCTTGGCATGTTCAAGCACTTCATAGGGAATATGCCGCTCATTCAGCATGTTCATAACAGATGTAGCAATAGTCATGGCTCTATCTTCCATACTGGGCACTTGCGCAAGGTGCAACTGCAGGTTCGGGTTAAATGCGGAAAGCCGACCAGGTGGAAAGCCCAATGGTCTCATTCATCTACCCAGCCGGCATTCCAGGGGGATAACTTAAAAATAGCCCAAATCCATTGCCTATGCTCTCAATAGGGCAAAGATAAACGAATATTCGGCTCGCCATTATGCAAGGTAAAACCGGCATCCACGACCCGGTCGCCTACCACGCTTGGTACAGCAGCCCACGCGGGAGCCGGATCGCCGGGCAAGAGCCTGGAGCTGATGCTCAAACTGCTGCCATTCCAGCTGGGAGAAAAACTGCTGGATGTCGGCTGCGGGGCCAACCGGGGGGGGGCCCTTACTTTAGCAGCCCGTTTCACCGACGCAGGGCTTACAGTAACTGGTCTCGACCCGGACCCGGCCGCACTGAGCTTCGCCCGTAAACTGGACCAGCGTATCGGCCATATCCAGGGCCACACCGAGGGACTTCCCTTCGTCGACGGCGCTTTCGACCACAGTGCCGCAGTAACCAGCCTCTGTTTTGTGGCCGAGCCCGCCCATGCCCTGGAGGAACTGTGGCGAGTCAGCCGCAAAAGCGTCATTCTGGGCCTGCTGCA
>AASF01000705.1 GCA_000168735.1 Candidatus Endoriftia persephone str. Hot96_1+Hot96_2
GATCACCTCCGACGCCAGGTTGCATGCGATGGCCGATCTGCCCGATGATGCTGCCTCCAGCGAGTTGGAGGGGCTGGCGGTTCGTGTCACTGCCTCGGCTTACGGCAAGTGCCCCCGCTGCTGGCACCACCGCGAGGATGTTGGCGCCAACAACGAACACCCGGAGCTCTGTGGCCGCTGCGTGGAGAATGTCGTGGGCGAAGGCGAAGCTCGCCGCTTTGCCTGAATGGGGAGGGAGAGGATGCAGCGCTGGCTCTGGCTCGCATTGGTTGTAATCATTTTCGATCAGTTGAGCAAACAGCTGGCTGAGGCCTTTCTCAACTTGCATCAGCCGGTCTATCTGCTGCCGTTTTTCGATCTCACCCTGATGTACAACAAGGGCGCGGCGTTCAGTTTTCTCAGCGATCAGGGGGGCTGGCAGCGTTGGTTTTTTATCGGCCTGGCGCTGGCGGTGACCAGCTATCTGGTATTCTGGGTGCGGCGCCTGGGCAGAGGTGAACGCTGGGTTGCGGTGGCCCTGTCGCTGGTGATCGGCGGTGCGATCGGTAATGTGGTCGACCGAATCTTCTACGGTCAGGTGATCGACTTTATCCATCTCCACTACCAGCAGTGGTACTGGCCCGCCTTCAATATTGCCGACTCCGCGATCACTGTCGGGGTGGTGGTGCTGATCTTCGACTCGCTGTTTCTGGCGTCGAAACGCTCAAACTGAGCCGCTGCCTTCTAACGCCCGAGCGACTCCGGTTGGACGAACC
>AASF01000704.1 GCA_000168735.1 Candidatus Endoriftia persephone str. Hot96_1+Hot96_2
GATCAGGCCAAACAGAATCTGCGCTGCAAACAGCGCGATGGCCGCGATAAAATAGAGCTTCGCAACCGATTGTGATTGATACTTCATCGTTATCCTCTCCCCTTAACCCTGGATATTCGGCGGCCAGCCGGCAGTATTGATTCCAGACGCATACTTCAGGAATTCAGCCAGGGCAGACAGCTCTTCATCACTGAAGTTGAACTGCGGCATGCTGCGGCGACCGGGAATACCGTCCTTGGGACGACTGGCGATAAAGCCTTTGATCGCATCGGTCGAATTACCAAAGCGTTGATAGACGTTACCCAGCTCAGGCGCAAAGTAGGCGCCCTCCCCCAGCAGCGTGTGACAGCCAATGCAGTCGTTCTTCTCCCAGAGCGCCTTGCCCATGGCGATCTGCGGACCGAGCTCGCCTTCGAGGGCGGCGCGGGTTATCGCGATTGGGCAGTTGGCCCATCGAGTCGAACGTCAGGGCGAGAAATAGTAGAAAGAAAAACGCGGTTCCACCATAAAAGATGTTAACGCGCCATCGTTTTTGTGAAGGCCTCAGCCATGGGGATGCTCCTCTTGCGGATAAAAACGGCGAATGTATTAGAAAAAAGTAGGGAACAAAGAGCTTTGATCTTGGTCAAACGCCTAATTGCTAGATTAGGGAGCCTCTGATTAAGTCTGGACGAAGTAGATTATAATTCAGAATATTTAGCTTCAAGGCGCAAATCGCACGTAAAGCTACCGCTCCTTGCTCACGCCCCTCCCCTACACCCCTGTAGGGGATAGCTGGCTATTGCGAAGCAGAAGCTGGATATTCTAGACACAAGATACGAGTTAATGGCTTTATCAGAGGCTCTCTATAGATGGCAGAAGAGAGCAAAGGAAGGTGCATGAGGAGACCGACCGACAAGGCGTGCCGTCCGGCGATTTCCACTATTTACACCAGACCCCGGCTCAATCCAGCGCATCAGCAGGCTGGTATTGGCATGGTCGCTATCTTCGCTGGGGCTGACCCCAGGCGGCATGCGGTTTTCGGTCAAATGCTGATAGAGCCGACTGCTCTCCCCATCATACGGGATGACGCTTGAAATGCCCGGCTTGCCCGGCACGATGACGGCCCGACGTGACTCCTCTACCGCTCCACGGAGAA
>AASF01000703.1 GCA_000168735.1 Candidatus Endoriftia persephone str. Hot96_1+Hot96_2
GATAGTCTGCAGTTAACGAATCGCCCTGATCAGCCTCAATTCGCGATCCAGCTTTCCTAGCAGTTGCTTGACTGCTACACCACCCTGGATGCTGCCCTCGATCAAACCCTGGATGACGGCTCCAGCCACCCACATCAGGCGATGCACTTGTTCGGTACCAGCCCCCCGCTCGAGCTCTTTGGCTACATCAAGCAGGTAACTCCAACCCTTTTCCAGGTTGAGTTTGCGATACCAGTTGAGCAACCCAAGATGGTACTTTTGGCGTACACGACGCACCAAGTCAGGGAGCTCGTCGTTCGGCTCTCCTGTAATGCGATCAGGTACCGCAACATTTTCCAGATCAGGATTGAAGAGTGCCGCTTCAGAGAGCAGGGGGGCATCACGCACGGCACGCAGGTCATTCAACAGGGGCAGCACGATGAGTGGGACAATCTTCATCACCTGCCTGCAGCTTTTCCAGATAGTCCGGCAGCTGGATCAGTGCCAGCATCAGCGCTTCAGCAGCATCCTCATGCTGACGCACCTTCCTCTTGAACATGGCACGGGCAACCTGCTCCATCTCTTCTGCCAGCATTGCAGGGCCATAGGCCTCCACCATCTGCAAGACGCCGGCAATTTGATGGAGGCTCTCGGCACACAGCTGAAGCGATGCACCACTGCCAGCATCATCAACCTGCTCCTCCAACGCCCGACGGGCCTGACCGATCGTTGCATCGATCTCGTCTTTTACCCAGTTCAGCGCGCCGAAGTCACGGACATTGGTCATTCGCGTTCCTCACACTTCCATCACGAGCGATAGCGAAACTTGCTTGGAGCTAACA
>AASF01000702.1 GCA_000168735.1 Candidatus Endoriftia persephone str. Hot96_1+Hot96_2
AACGAATTCGCCCTGGATCACCACCAGGTCCGCCTCCTGGGCCCGCCGGCGTGCCTCCAGCAGGTGACACTTGCTGTGTGAGGGGCACTCGGTGCCGAGGCAATTCTCGGTGGTGGAGGTGACCAGTGGCCAGATCGAGGCATCCTCACCAACCTCTGGCATCTCGGCGATATCGCCGCTGTCAGTTGCGCTCGACCATTCGCGGATGCGCGGCAGTTGCTCTCGCTGCTCCCGGGTGAGGTGGTGGTCCTCGAACAGGGGNCGCTCTCCATACGGTGCAGGCAGAGATAGTTGGCGCGACCTTTGAGCAGCGCCACCGCGAACGGCACGGCGAGACTTTTGCGCACCAGTGGCAGATCGCGGTGGAACAGTTGATCCTGCAGGTTCTTGGTGCCGGTGGAGACGATCACCTTGCGCCCCGACATCAGCGCCGGCACCAGATAGGCGAAGGTCTTGCCGGTACCGGTGCCCGCCTCGCAGATCAGAGTGCCACCACGCTCCAGCACCGCTGCCACTGCCTCCGCCATCTCTTGCTGCTGCGGGCGTTGAGAGAAGCCGTCGATACAGCGGGCGAGCCAGCCATCGGGGCCGAAGATCTCGGAGAGGTCACTCATTAAGAAAGGGAGATTTAGTCAGCAGAAGCATCAAGCCTGGTTATCCCAGACCTCGGGTTCCAGACCATCCTCGCGGGTCCAGACGAGACGGGCGATGATTTTGAAGCGCGCC
>AASF01000701.1 GCA_000168735.1 Candidatus Endoriftia persephone str. Hot96_1+Hot96_2
ATCATGCAGGATGGCATGCGCCGCATGTATCAGGAGCAGGAGAACTGCTTCTACTATCTGACGGTGATAGAACGAGAAACTACCTGCAGCCGGCGATGCCAGAAGGTGTCGAAGCGGGCATCCGCCGTGGCATCTACCGCTTCCAGCTGGGTGGCAAGCGGCGCAAACGGGTGCAGCTGTTGGGTAGTGGTGCGATCCTGCGGGAGGTGATCTGCCGCCGCCGAGCTGCTGGAGAAAGACTTCAGCATCTCCGCCGATGTCTGGAGCGTCACCAGCTTCACAGAGCTGAGGCGTGACGGTATCGATGTGGAGCGCTGGAACATGCTGCATCCGGATCAGCCACCGCGCATCGCCTACATCAGTCAGCAGCTGGCGGAGACCAAAGGCCCGGTGATTGCCGCCACCGACTATATCCGCAGCTATGCAGCATCCAGGTTCCGGCCCCCTAATAATCGATACGCCGCTACAGCGTGCTCGGCACTGACGGTTTTGGCCGCAGCGACATGCGTTCACAGCTGCGCAAGTTCTTTGAGGTGAATCGCTACTATGTGGCGCTGGCTGCCCTCAAGGCGTTGGCCGACGATGGCAAGATTGATGCATCCGAAGTTAGCAAGGCGATCAAAAAGTACAAGATCGACCCGGAAAAGCCGAATCCGAGCACGCTCTAGCGATCTCAG
>AASF01000700.1 GCA_000168735.1 Candidatus Endoriftia persephone str. Hot96_1+Hot96_2
TTCGATAGCGGTGGGCAGGGGGTAGAGGTCGCGGTCGGTCATGCCTAGCAGCTGCTCCAGCGGCAGCTCGAACTGCGCCTGCCAGGCGCGGTTGCCATAGAGATAGCGTCCCTGCGCATCACGAATGAAGGCCTGCGCTGGGATCAGGTCCATGAAGTGCTGGAAGCGTTGCTGGCTCTCCTGCAGGGCCTGCAGTATCGCGTGCTGCTTGGTGATGTCGGTGAAGATGCAGTAGCTCTGCAGCTGCCCCTGTGGGTTGCTGGCGATGCGTCCCTCGAAGGCGACCAGTCGTTCACTACCGTCCTTGTGGCGTATGCGGAGCTCTGTCTGGTGGGTCTGACCGTTCTGCTTGAATTTGGCGAAGTGGGTTCTGAACAGTGTGCTGTCGTCAGCGTGCAGAAAATCACCGAACCAGCGCCCGACCACCTCATCTCGCTGATAACCCAGTGTGTTGAGCCAGGCCTGGTTGACTGCCAGGACGTTTCCTTTGCCATCCAGTGACTGATAGGGTAGCGGGGCCTGTTCGAACAGCCGCTGAAAATCGAGAAAAGGGGCGTCGTGGCTCGAGGTACACTCTTGTGTGGGTGGTGTCATTGCATCGGCTCGGGGCTCTCTGTTCCTATTTCAGCGGTTGCGCTGGATAGTTGAATCTGGATTCAGAAGTGGGTGAGAGTGCTGTTTGGTCCGCTGTTGTCCCGAGTGTAGTTGATGTCTTCTCTGACAGGTGGCGCTGACGTCGATTCAAGGCCACTGAAAATCGGTTATACTGCGCCGTTTTTCGGGAGATCCCCGTAGTTTTCACCATTGGGAGATGCAACGCGATGTCCAAAGACGGCGTGAAGAAAGTTGTACTGGCCTACTCGGGCGGTCTGGATACCTCCATCATCGTTAAATGGCTGCAGGATGAGTATCAGTGCGAGGTGGTAACCTTCACTGCCGATATCGGCCAGGGCGAGGAGGTCGAGCCGGCCCGCGCTAAGGCGGAGGCCGCCGGTATCAAGGAGATCTACATCGAGGATCTGCGCGAGGAGTTCGTGCGCGACTTTGTCTTTCCGATGTTCCGTGCCAACGCCATCTATGAGGGCGAGTACCTGCTCGGCACCTCCATCGCCCGCCCGCTGATCGCCAAGCGGTTGGTAGAGATCGCCAGAGAGACCGGTGCCGATGCTATCTCCCACGGCGCCACCGGCAAGGGCAACGACCAGGTCCGCTTTGAGCTGGGCGCCTACGCGCTGATGCCAGACGTCAAGATCATCGCCCCCTGGCGTGAGTGGGATCTGCTCTCCCGCGAGAAGCTGATGAGATACGCCGAGGAGCATG
>AASF01000699.1 GCA_000168735.1 Candidatus Endoriftia persephone str. Hot96_1+Hot96_2
CCTTGATCATCGGCGCCGGCCTCGACAAGACTGGCATCATGAGCCAGGTCGCCGCCTTTATCCTGCGTATCAGCGGCTCAACCGAAGGACGCATCATTCCGCTAGCTCTCCAGCACCGTCGGCTTCATCTCCTCGTTCATGCAGAACGTCGGCGCCGCCGCTCTGTTTCTGCCGGTGGTAAGCCGCATCTCCGCCCGCATCGGTCTGCCCTTGTCACGCCTGCTGATGCCGATGGGCTTCTGCGCGATCCTCGGCGGCACCATCACCATGGTCAGCTCCAGCCCGCTGATCCTGCTCAACGACCTGATCCATACCTCCAACCAATCGCTGCAGGCTGGCCAGCAGATGGAGACCTTCTCACTGTTTGCCGTCACTCCGATCGGCCTCGCCCTGGTCATCACCGGTATCGTTTACTTCATCCTGGCGGGCAAGTTTGTGCTGCCAGCCAACAAAGCCGAACACACTGAGGGCCACGACACTGCCAGTTACTTCAGCGAGACCTACGGCCTGCAGGCCACCGAGGTGTATGAGGTGGTAGTGCCGGCAGAAAGTCCACTAGTGGGGGTCAGTGTCGACGAGTTGGAGCAGCGCTGGAAGGTGCGCATCATCGCTGTAGAGAAGGGCGACGGCCTGCGTCTTGGCGCTGACAGCATCGATCGCGGTCTCGGTATCGAGGCGGGCACTGTACTCGGCCTGCTTGGCACAGAAGAATACTTCACAGTCTTTTCCGAGGAGAGCAGTATCAATCGGCGTAACGACCTGGAGACCTTCGCCAACTCCCTCGCCACCGCCAAAGCGGGTATCGCCGAGGTGGTCATCCCGCCCAGCTCCAACCTGGTCGGCAAGACCGCTCGCGATGTCTGGATGCGCA
>AASF01000698.1 GCA_000168735.1 Candidatus Endoriftia persephone str. Hot96_1+Hot96_2
GATCACCACACAGCCGTTGTTGGGGATCAGCAGCGTAGGGCTGGCCGACTATCTTGACCGACCCCAGATCCTGGTTCGCAACGGCCCGCATCGGCTGGAGCTGAATGAGTTCGATCGCTGGGCAGGCCCGCTGCAGGAGAATCTGCGCAGCGTATTGAGCCGCTCACTGGAACAGCACTTCGGTGCAGAGCAGGTGATAGTCGCCCCCTGGCATGATGCACTGCGCCCCGCCTATGAGCTGTCGCTGCAGATCGATCAGCTCGATGCTACCCAGGCAGGCGATCTCACATTGAGGGGGCGCTGGACCCTCTATGCACCGGCCGGGAGACAGCTGGTGGCGCTGGGCAGGATCAGCCTGCGTGAGGCGATCGCAGGCGCAGGCGCAGATGCGGAGGCGATTGTGGCGGCTACTGCAGTGGTGGTGGCGCGTCTTGGAGATCGTCTAGCCAAGCAGATTTCACCCCATCTCAAGCCATAGTCAGAGAGAAGCCAGCCCCACAATTGCGGGCCTGTTGGCGCCTACTGCCCAGACTCGGTTGGCTCAGTTGGCTCAGTTGGCTCAGTTGGCTCAGTTGGCTCAGTTGGCTCAGTTGTCGGTGACGTGGCTGGCGAAGTCGGGGCCCGCTTCGGCAGGGGCGCTCTGCGGGGTTGGCTCAGCAACCTCAACAGTCGTCTCCTCTGCCGGCTCTTCAGCTTCCGGTAGCTGATAGCGGCTGGCGGTGAACAGGATGCCGAGCAGTGGGTGATC
>AASF01000697.1 GCA_000168735.1 Candidatus Endoriftia persephone str. Hot96_1+Hot96_2
TTGATCATCGGCGCCGGTCTCGACAAGACCGGCATCATGAGCAAGGTGGCAGCCTTCATCCTAAATGTCGGCGGCACCACCGAGACGCGCATCATCCCGATCATCTCCGCCACCGTCGGCATCATCTCCTCGTTCATGCAGAATGTCGGCGCCGCAGCGCTGTTCCTGCCGGTGGTAGCGCGCATCTCGGCCCGCTCCGGCCTGCCAATGTCACGCCTGCTGATGCCAATGGGCTTCTGCGCAATCCTCGGCGGCACCGTGACCATGGTCGGTTCCAGCCCGCTGATCCTGCTCAACGACCTGATTCTCACCTCTAACCAGGCTCTGCCCGCGGAGCAGCAGATGGAGACTTGGGGCCTGTTCTCGGTGACCCCTGGTCGGCCTGGTGCTGGTGGCCACCGGCATTCTTTACTTTGTCCTGGCCGGCCGATTCGTTCTGCCTACAACCAAGAGCGATAACGAGAGCAGCACCAGCGGCTCCGATCCAATGCAGTATTTCCAGGAGATATATGGCGTGGACTTCGCCCTCTCCGAAGTGGTGGTGACCAATAACAGCAGTCTGATCGGGCACAAACTGGATGATGTAGAGACCGCCTATCGGGTGCGCGTCATCGCCAAGCAAACCGGTCCGGCGAGGAGAGCCGCATCGGCGCCGGCACCCTGGCCCGTGACACCGAATTTGTCGCCGGGCATGGTGCTGGGCGTAGTGGCCGACCCACAGGCCCTGGCCCACTTTGCCGAGAAGTATGGCCTGAAGCAGCGCAGCGAGCTGCGCACCTTCGCCGAGTCGCTGGCCGCCACCAAGGCCGGTATCGCTGAGGTAGTCATCCCGCCGGGCTCCAACCTGGTCGGCAAAAGCGCCCGCGACGTCTGGCTGCGCAAAACCTACGGCCTGGCCATGATTTGCTCTGCACCGCAACGGCGAGACGATGCGCGAGGGCGAAGACATCCGCAACACGCCCTTTCAGGCTGGCGACACCCT
>AASF01000696.1 GCA_000168735.1 Candidatus Endoriftia persephone str. Hot96_1+Hot96_2
GATCACCGGGCAGCGCCTGATCGACACCTTTTTTCCCATAGCCCGCGGCTGGCACCGGCTGCATCCCCGGTCCATTTGGCGCCGGCAAGACCGTGCTGCAGAGCCTGATCTCGCGCTTCTCGGCGGTGGATGTGGTGATCGTGGTGGCCTGTGGCGAGCGTGCCGGCGAGGTGGTAGAGACCATCACCGAGTTCCCTAAGATGAGACGATCCGCGCAGCGGCGGCTCGCTGATGGACCGTACCATCATCATCTGCAACACCTCGTCGATGCCGGTGGCGGCGCGTGAGGCGTCGATCTACACCGGCATCACCCTTGGCGAGTACTACCGCCAGATGGGTTTTGATGTGCTGCTGATCGCTGACTCCAACTCCCGCTGGGCGCAGGCGATGCGCGAGACCTCGGGGACGTATGGAGGAGATCCCCGGCGAGGAGGCCTTTCCCGCCTACCTCGACTCAGCGGTGCGCGGCATCTATGAGCGTGCCGGCCTGCTGCAGAGCAACGACGGCTCGGTAGGCAAGCCTGACCATGATCGGCACCGTCTCCCCCGACGGTGGTAACTTCGAGGAGCCGGTGACCCAGTCGACCCTGGGTACGGTGAAGTGTTTTCTCGGCCTCAGCGCGGAGCGCGCCTACAAGCGCTTCTATCCGGCGGTAGACCCGCTGCTCTCCTGGTCGCGCTACCACGATCAGCTGC
>AASF01000695.1 GCA_000168735.1 Candidatus Endoriftia persephone str. Hot96_1+Hot96_2
GCCCTTGATCCCCCAGCAAGCGCCCAGTTTCCGGCCAGAGCTCCCAGGCGGCGACCCGGCCCGCCTGCGCCACCAGGTGATAGCGCGCCTCCGAGGCGATCAGCCGCTGCTCCATCGACTTGCGCCGATCTATGTCCACATGGGTGCCGACCATGCGCAAAGGTTGGCCTGCAGCGTCACGTTCCACCACTCGTCCCCGAGCAAGTATCCATTTCCAGCGGCCACTCTTGGTGCGCAGCCGATGATCTATGGCGTATTCTGGGGTACGGCCCGCGAAGTGGGCCTCCAGCGCCGCCTCAGCCAATGGCAAGTCATCGGGATGGACGCGATCGGCCCAGCTACGGTAGTTCGGCGGCAGCTCGCCGTGCTCGAAACCAAGCATGGTCTCCCAACGCGGGCTGAAATAGGTCTCACCGGTCGCAACATGCCAGTCCCAGATACCGTCAGTGGCGTTCTCCAACGCCAGCGACAGCCGGGATTCGCTCTCACGCAGCGCCTCCTCGGAGTGCCGCTGGGCAGTGACATCAAACAGAGCGCAGTATGTATTGGCACAAATATCCCCAGCCTCTCCATGCCAGAACTCCCGATGCACACGGATCTCCACTTTCAGAATCAGCTCCCGACCATCACGATGGCACAGGAGCAGCTCTGTGCCCCCGATATCTTCGCCACGCAAAAAGCGGGCATAGGTCGCATCAAAGGCCGGTAGTCCCCGTTCGGAGATCAAGCTACGCATGGGTCGGACCAAAAGCCTCCTGCCGTGAATAGCCGGTCAAGCA
>AASF01000694.1 GCA_000168735.1 Candidatus Endoriftia persephone str. Hot96_1+Hot96_2
TCCACCAATTCCACAATGGTTTGCACCGTATTGCGCTCGCCTGATAAAGAAGCTGGCACGCCACCTGCTGTTTGTGCTTTTAGCCCGGTCTGCACCGATAAGGTGCCCATTGAGGTGCTGTGGATGGCAGCGGAGAATAGGCTTCTCGCAAAGCCTCATTTTTGATGCGGGCGCAACTCAACAGCGCGCAGTGGGAATGGTGGCGCGTTCCTGTTCGATGTCGTTGAGTTTTTCACTGAAGAAACGTAGATTACCGTCTTGCTCACCGAAAGGTACGATTGCATCGCTAATCAGATCTTCGACGGCCTGTTTTACCTCCATCTGCGGGCGGATTGGGTTTGCTAATTGCCCGCATGCATCAGGCTGGTCACGTTTTTGTACTGAAATGGGCAGATTGCCGAGGATCTGCAGCACGCATACTGTTTTAGCTATGTATTGATGCAGGTCAGAATCGGGGAAGCGAATTTTGACTTTGCCAACAGACTGGTACAAAGACAGATAACCTTTCTCAATATCTTTCTTAAGTGCATCGAAGAGGGTTACGGTCGTGGCCAACCAGCCAATAGGTTGATTGGCAATGGGTGTTTTGCCATCAGCGCCTTCAACCAGGATGTCTTGTATGACTTTGATGGCTGAACGTAAAACCAATGCCGCCGGTGGATTTTGCTAACGCACCTAACAGATGCAGCAAAATATCAAAATGGGCGGGCAAGAACGGGTACAGGTTGATGACTGTGTGGCGATCAAAGTCGGCTCCATAAGCGCGCGCA
>AASF01000693.1 GCA_000168735.1 Candidatus Endoriftia persephone str. Hot96_1+Hot96_2
TGATCCTTTGGCAACATGCCGCCCGACCCGATGCACCACCCGCACCCCCATCAACTCCCAGCGCGCATTGGCCTCATCGACGATCGCGGCCAACGCCTTCTCGGTCATGCCCGGGTAGTGCTCCAGGGTCATCGCCAGCACCGCATCGCCGTCGTTGAAATCGCGCATCTGACCGATAAAACTGACCACACCACCGATCGAGGGGCTATGATTACGCAGCAGGTCGACCTCGACATTGGGATCGAACGGCTCGCTCTGCACCCGGATCTCGTTCATCGCCACGCCTCAGCCGCCGGTCACCGGTGGAAAGAAGGCCACCTCGTCGCCATCTGGCGACCTGCACTCTCAGCCGAGGCCATCTCTTGATTTAACTGCCATCATCACCGTATTTGCCACCACCGAAGGCCTGCTGCCAGACACCTCCGCGCTGCTGTAGCTGCTCCACCACATCTGCGATGGTCGCCATGCCCGCCAACTCCATCTGCTCCGACTCCACCTCCAGCATTTCGCGCAGCCGGGCAAAAAAACGTATCTGGATCATGACATCAACTCAGTATAAGGAATGAAGCGGACTGGCTCACCAAGACTGAAGGTACGCCCCTCCGGGATCACCACTAGCCCATCGGCCCAGGCGACAGAGCTGAGCA
>AASF01000692.1 GCA_000168735.1 Candidatus Endoriftia persephone str. Hot96_1+Hot96_2
CCCTGATCAACCAGGCGATCCGGCTCGACCCGGAAACGCCCAAGCGCCTCGCACCAATGCATGGCAAGGTGATCCGTTTTGAGCTGCTCGGCCTCGGCGTTTCGCTGTGGCTGATCCCCGAGCCTCAGGGGATTCAGCTACTGAGTGAATTCGAGGGCAAACCCGACTGCGTATTGCGCGGCACCCCGCTTCGACCTGGCGCAGATGCGTGGCAGCCGGCAGAGCGCTGAACAGCTATTCCAGGGCGCGGTGCAGATCGAGGGCGACCAGTGCCCTGGCCCACCGTTTCGGTGACTTCATCGCCGAGCTCGATATCGACTGGGAGGAGCAGCTCTCCCATCTGACCGGCGACCTGATCGCCCACGAGGTCGGCAACCTTACCCGCGGCCTGTTCAGCTGGGCCCGGCAGAGCGGCAAGACCGCGCAGCTCAACACCCAGGAGTATCTGCAGGAGGAGCTGCGCCTGCTGCCGAGTCGCTACGAAGTCGATGCGCTGCTGGCCGACATCGACACCCTGCGCGACGATACCGAGCGCGCCAGCGCCCGTATCGAACGGCTGCGCAGCCAGCTCGCAGGAAGCAATCAATGATCCGCCCCGCCCAGGCCCTGCGGCTGATCCACATCAATCTGGTACTGCTGCGCCACGGCCTCGACGAGGTAGTGCTGGCGACTCATCTGTTCCGCCCGCTGCGCTTCCTCATCTACCTCTCCCCCTGGTACTGGCTGCGCCGTGACCGCGGCCCTTATCCAGCGCGCATCCGTCGCACCCTGGAGGATCTAGGGCCGATCTTCGTCAAGTTCGGCCAGATCCTCTCAACTCGCCGCGACCTGCTGCCCGACGACCTGGCCGATGAGCTGGCCAAGCTGCAGGACCGGGTTCCG
>AASF01000691.1 GCA_000168735.1 Candidatus Endoriftia persephone str. Hot96_1+Hot96_2
GCGGCGCGAATCGCCCTTAGCTTGGATGCGGCATAGCCTTCCCAAACGGTCCACTGTCCGGAGCCAAACATACCGACACCCTATCGGACCCTTAGCCTTACGGGCTGCCACCCACTTCTCGGCCATCGTCTTGAACGCCTCGTACCAGGAAACCGTCTCGAACTTGCCGTTCTTATCGTACTTGCCGTTTTTCTTGCGCAGCATCGGCGTGGTCAGGCGATCTTTTCCGTAGAGAATCTTCGGCAGGAAATAACCCTTGATGCAGTTCAGGCCTTTGTTGACTGGCGCATCAGGGTCACCCTGACTGGCCACAACCTTGCCGTCTTTGACACCCATGAGAACGCTACAACCGGTACCGCAGTAGCGGCAGGCTGCTTTATCCCAACGGATACCATCATCACCTTCGGCTGCCGTAACGGTTTTAATCGCCGGCAGGGTTACACCTGCCACCGAAGCCGCTGCAGCGACTGCATTGCTCTTAATAAAATCACGTCTAGTTAATTTCACGTTTCATCTCCTCCATTGATTCTTCACCACCATAGTGATAAATCAAAACTTGTGCTAACGACCCCTTCTACATCTCTAAGCGCGTTCATCGTGTCGGAGACAGGTGAGAGCTCTTCCCCCTCATCCCTCAACG
>AASF01000690.1 GCA_000168735.1 Candidatus Endoriftia persephone str. Hot96_1+Hot96_2
CCTTAGCTTCAATATCTTCATTAACCGTATGCTCATTTTCGATAACACTTTTTGCAGCCAGGCATTGTTTCTTGCCAATATATTTTGATTTACCTAGCCCTTCAATATCCAGCCTAATACCCTTTTTATCACCGATTAAATTGATAGATGAGTAATCAAATTTAGTATCCCCTATATGCTCCCCTTTGTAGTCACGCCCCATAAGCATTAGGACAAGATTTGCTCTGGCAATCCCCAAATCGAACATTGAAACGTTTTGACTCTTTAATTCATCGACAACCGATCCTTTTCCTGCATATATTTGCGATGAAACAATCACTGACAAAACAAGTACGACCAATCTCAGCATCCCAATACCTCCAGTTACAATTAATCTAACACAATATTATGCATTGCCTAACGTGCAGCTCACGGGCGTGCGTCAGCACGTCCCGTGTAGCTGATTGTTATAACTATATTTATTTGATGCTGTACTGGGTACAATTGAGTACTTGCTTGACAGCTTAATGTTTGCATTCTATTCGCTATTACCCAATAAATGAAGTTACTTCCAGTGCTTTTTTATAACCATGTATCTTTAACTCTAAGATCTTTATTAGCTGATGAGACAACTGTTTTTAGGCATTTTTCTGCTACAGATAGATTGCTATCTAAATACTCAAAGTAAGTATGATGATCTATATTTTTTAGATCAACAAATTCCTTTAAAGCTAAGG
>AASF01000689.1 GCA_000168735.1 Candidatus Endoriftia persephone str. Hot96_1+Hot96_2
GATCACCCTTACCGGCAGCGCAGAGGCTATTGTGCAACACCTGCTGGCCGGTGGCCGCCCAGCGAAACCCCTCTTCTTCCAAAAGCTTCAAGGTCGGCTCGCTCACCGCCCCCTCGGATGGCCAGCAACCGTTTGGACGAAAACCGAAGTGAGATTCAAATACCTCGATCCCCTTGCGGATATGCCAGCGGGCACGGGCCTCACCTCCAGGATAGTCCGCCAACTGCGGCATTTCCACCTTCGGCAGAGCCTCCTTGGCAGAGTCCATCTCCACCAGCAGCGGCATGATCGGATGGGCATAAGGGGTGACCGAGAGCTCAACCCGCCCCGACTTGGCAAGCTTGCGGTAGCGTTCGGCGATTCCGCCCAGCACCTCGCTGATC
>AASF01000688.1 GCA_000168735.1 Candidatus Endoriftia persephone str. Hot96_1+Hot96_2
AACGAATTCGCCCTGATCAACCAGGCGACGCCGAAGTAGATCAGCACTCGCGCTGAGCCGGCCGAGCAGCGCGGTGAAGATCGACTGGAGCATTCGGAAACCAGACGATGTCGCCGGTACGAAACCCGACCAGCCGCAGCACGCTCAACTCCTTGCGCTTGCGATCCACATTGGCCCACAGGCTGGCGCTGAGGGAGAAGGCGAAGCCCACCAGGCCGATCACCGCAATTAGCCAGAACACCAGGCTCAGATTCTTGTCCACTATCGCGCACGGGATTCTGCCGATATCATGCTGGCGTCGGGGTGCGAACCCTCGATGCCCTGGCTCTGGAAACTGTTGCTGAGTGGCTCCACATCGTAGATCGAGCGGGCATAGAGGCGGAAGCCGGGATAGGTGCGCTGATCGGGGTTGCTTTGGTTACCGGACCAGCCGAGCGCCGGGACCGCATGGCCGTCGCGGAAATCCTCCATTGACTCCAGCAGATAGACTGGGGCAAATGCGCCGTCGCGGCCAAATGCCCCGGCACGGGCGATATCCACCACCGTCAGGTCTACGTGCACTCGCTCGCTCTTGCCACGGAAGCGCCGTGCCAGGCTGCCGCTGATAGTGTCGCCCTTTTTGACCTTGAGCTTGCGCGCCGCCGACTCCGAGAGCACCAGTTGGCGCAGCGTGTCGGGGGTGTCCAGACTCTGTAGCAGTGGGTCGCCGCGCTCGGTGGGGATCATCTCCACGGTGACGATCTGCGGCGCATTCTTGCTCTTCAG
>AASF01000687.1 GCA_000168735.1 Candidatus Endoriftia persephone str. Hot96_1+Hot96_2
GATCACCGGCATCCATTTGCCCAAGTTTCCAGGCACCTGAGAAAACCTGCAGGTCCATATAGAGCACACCGAATCCCCAAGCGACACGTTGTGACCCACGCAGGAATAGCATCAGCGGTCCAACAACCGGCACCGACTTCAGATCCGAGGCCGTGCCCTCAAGCTGAGCGATCCTGTCTGTCAATGCTTGGGTAGCTTCCAGCAGATACTTTTCAGCCCGCTCTTTCTCTCTTTCTTCAACCGCCCTGATCTGCAGTTTGATTTTTGCCTTTTCAGCATCACTCATATCAGGTGGAAAATACCGCTCAGCGATTTTGAGCCCCTTTTCCATCACGTTGCCGACGATACTGCCGACATCCAGATCGAGAATCCCGGCCATCAGTACCCCACCCCTTTTTTATCGAGATAGTCGTGCGGGTTGAGGAACTGGCCGCGCTCGCTTTTTACCTCGAAATGGAAGTGGTCGGTGATGCCCGGATAGATATTGATC
>AASF01000686.1 GCA_000168735.1 Candidatus Endoriftia persephone str. Hot96_1+Hot96_2
TAAACGAATCGCCCTTGATCACGCACCGCACCGCCGACCAGGTAGACCTGGACGCCATCGATCTGCGGCCAGTCGCTCACGACTCCCGCTCCTGTTGCATGCAGCAACCACATCTGTTGATAGCTGCCCCTGCCTGCTCCAGCAGCTCACGGTGGGTGCCCTGTTCGATCACCCTGCCCTGGTCCATCACCAGGATGCGGTCGGCGTCGACCACGGTGGAGAGGCGGTGGGCGATCACCAGTGTCGTGTGGTGGCGCGCCACCTCTTTTGAGGGTCTGCTGAATCGCCTGCTCGGTCTTGCTGTCGAGGGACGAGGTGGCCTCGTCGAAGATCAGGATCTGCGGCCGCTTCAGCATCGCCCTGTGGCTGATCTGCCACCCTGCTGCTTCTCACCACCTGGAGAGCTTCAACCCCCGCTCTCCCACTCGTGTGTCGTAGCCGTCGGGCAGCGACTCGATGAACTCGGCAATATGGGCCAGTCGCGCTGCCTCTTCGATCTCCTCACGGCTGGCATCGGGGCGGCCATAGGCGAGGTTGTAGAGGATCGACTCATTGAACAGCACGCTGTCCTGAGGCACCACGCCAATCGCCTGGTGTAGCGACTCCTGGGTCAGCGAACGCAGATCCTGGCCATCCACCAACACCCGTCCGCTGGTGACATCGTAGAAGCGGAACAGCAGCCGCGACAAGGTCGACTTGCCGGCGCCACTGTGGCCCACCACCGCCAGTTTCTCGCCTGAGCGGATGGTGAAGTCGATCTGGTGCAGGATCGGCCGCTCCGGCTGGTAGTGGAAATCGACCTGTTCGAAGCGCACCTCGCCGCCCTTCGGCACTAGCGGCTGGGCATCCGGAGCGTCGGTGATCTCGGGTTCACGCTCCAGCAGCTTGAAGATCAGATCCATGTCGGCCAGCGAGTATTTGATCTGGCGGTAGACCATGCCCAAAAAATTCAGCGGGATGAAGAGCTGCAGCAGCCAAGGCGTTGACCAGCACCAGATCACCAATGCTCATCTCTCCTGTGACCACGCCGTCAACCGCGAGGATCATGA
>AASF01000685.1 GCA_000168735.1 Candidatus Endoriftia persephone str. Hot96_1+Hot96_2
AATCGCCCTTGATCAGATCCTCGACGCCTTCGCAGAGCTGCTTTTTCAAGCCGTCGGTAAATCCGTCCTGGGTGTTGATAGCATCGGTGAAGCGCTTAACGTTGGCGGTGCGCAGCTCTTCGCTCTCCGCCAACTTGCGGGCCTCTTCCGCCTGCTGATCGGCCATCAGCTTCAGCACCTCATCCTTCGAGAGCCCGCCGGCGTCCGGCATGCCGGACAGCGCCTGCTGCAGGCCGGAGAAATCCAGCTTGATGGCGGCGCCATCAGTGCCACTTGTCTGCCAGCTGGGTGCTGAGCTGCTCGCCCATACCGCTGAATGCGCTCAGCAGGATCTTGGCCTGGGCCTCGTCAGTGATGCCATTTAAGGGCGCCCTCGAACTGGCCGGAGATGGTGGCCACAACGGGCTCGGCCAGTTTGAATTTCGCCAACTGGGCGCCTGCAGCTGGCTTGATGAGTTCTTTCCACATGGTGGTTACCTCGTCGCTCAGTTTCTGGATGATTCGGGGAGATACGCTGATAGGCCTTCCGTCTTCCTCCCCATCCAGGGAGAGCTGCAGCCGTTTCGGGTCGATGGGATCGAGAAATTTCACCCGGGGCCGGGTGGTGAGGGCAGCGCCTTGCAGCAAGGCGCCATGCTTCTTGCTCGACTCAGGATCTTTGTAGTTTTCGTGGTACTCGGCGGAGAAGTAGCGGTAGCCTTTCTTGGTTACCGATTCCACGCCGAAGTCTGTCCACTCGATCCGGCCACGCAGTTTGCCGTTTTCAACGGCCAGCTCACGAATGAAGCCACCGGCGCCGTTACTGGGGTTGTGTGCGATATCCAA
>AASF01000684.1 GCA_000168735.1 Candidatus Endoriftia persephone str. Hot96_1+Hot96_2
ATCACTGATGGGCGCTTCTCTGGCGGTACCTCTGGGCTCTCCATCGGCCACTGCTCACCGGAGAGCCGCCGAGGGCGGAAATAATCGGCCTGGTGAAGGAGGGCGACACCATCGAGATCGACATTCCGCAGCGGATCATCCGCGTTGCGCTCTCCGACAAGAAGCTGGCGTCGCGGCGTGAGGCGATGGAGGCCAAGGGCGATAAGGCGTGGCAGCCGAAGAAGCGCAAACGGCAGGTCTCCCAAGCATTGCAGGCCTATGCGGCGTTGACCACCAGTGCGGCCAGAGGCGCGGTGCGGGATCTCTCCCAATTGAAGCGTTGATCTCCGTTCGTTCCTGCTCCGGCGATGTCTGCCGGAACGATATTTGTGATGGTTGTCAAAGCAGCCATGCCTGGACTGTCTAATACTGTCGGCTTAGACAGAATCCAGACAGAATCCAGACAGGAGCAGACAGGGTAATGAGTGTGATCTCCCAATCCATGACTGAGGACCACCGGCGTTGTGATGAGTAGTTCGCGGATGCCGAATCGGCTGCTGCAGATAACGACTGGTCGCGGGCGCACAGTAATTATGATGCCTTTCGCGAGGCGATACTGCACCACTTCCGCATGGAAGAGGAGCTGCTTTTTCCTCGCTTTGAGCAGCAGACCGGTATGACGATGGGGCCGAACCAGGTGATGCGCAGC
>AASF01000683.1 GCA_000168735.1 Candidatus Endoriftia persephone str. Hot96_1+Hot96_2
TCCGACAGGCCGATGATATGGTCGGTGATGCGCAGGGTGGCGGTGCGTTGCGCATCGGCGTCAAAGCCGGGAGAGTCGATGACGATTTTGCCGCGCAGCTTGTCGCTGGGGCAGGTCTTGAGCTGCAGGTAGGCGTCGATGCGGGCGCCCTCGCCGGTGGCCACCTTCTCGATCTCATCGGACATCTGATAGAAGGGGAAGCGCGGGTCGGAGTCGAGCGCGACACCGGGCAGGGCGTGGCCGGTCTCCTCCCGGCTGTAGCAGATCACGGTGAATTTGTCGTCCACCGCCTGGTTGCCGGAGCGCTGGATCTTGTGGCCGATGTAGTGGTTGATGAAGGTCGATTTGCCCGCCGAAAAGGTGCCGAGAATCGAGATCAGCGGCCACCAGGGGATCTGCATGGAATAGGAGTTGTCGCCTTCGAGTAGGCCGAGTTTAAAGCCGATCTCGTCCAGGGTGCGGAAACTTTTGACCGTCTCCAGCAGGACGGGATTCTCCTGTTCAAGGTGGGTTTCTCAGGTGTTGCAGGCGCGATTCGATAATCTTTCCGGCGGGGTGCATAGGGTGCTTTCTCCTCAACAAGGCCGATGATGTCGGGTGGTTGTTCGACGTTCCCTTAAAATTAGCGATTTCCACATACTAGCGCGAGCCAGATTTAGGTTACAGGGATAATTTGTCTCTGTGGATTGCATGCCAAGTTACAAGTCAAAGGGCGCGCGCGAAAAAAGTCGTATTTGTGCAGATGCTTAAATAGCCTTTATATCAGGGTGTCGGGCTGTCTGTTTTGTTGCATTGGTAATCGGCATCGGGGATACTTTCACGCCAAAATCACTCCAGTTCCTCTACTGTTTGCTGGAAAGCGCCTTGGATTTTGTGGAGATGGTATGGCTGATCTTTTTTCCGATGCATGGATGAAGGGTTTCATGGAGCACTGGAATGCCGAGCCAGAACTCTCCGACGCACTGGCCCAAATCGGTTTCAATAGTGTCATCGGCTATGGTTTTGTTGGCGATGCCCAGCCGCGTGGTGTGCTGGTTGTGGATAATGGCAAGGCGACCTCTGCTGGGGAGTATGAGGGAGAGGCACTCA
>AASF01000682.1 GCA_000168735.1 Candidatus Endoriftia persephone str. Hot96_1+Hot96_2
AAAGGCAAGCAGGCTCAACGCGTCGTTGCGGGCGCGCATCGCCGCCACCAGAGTCGCCCAAGCGTAGTCGGTGAGTGGTGTGCCACCGCCCATCGGATCGAGAGCATAGCTGTTCATCAGCTGCAGAAAGGCCTCAGCCTGGTGGGCATCGGCCAGATCGGCCTCGATTATATCGAACATCTTCAGCACTACTCTTTGAAGATCGGCAACTCCGGTGTGGCCTCATCCTGCAGCTCCACCCGCTCGATCTTCTCAAAACGACCGGTGATCTTGCGCGCGGAGATGTTGACGTTGTTGACGTCAGTGTGGGCCTGGGAGATGTGGGTCGCCAGTTTGTCCATGCGGCTCTGGAAACGGCCGAAGTCTTTCGACAGCTCGCTGCAGATGCTCCTGGATGATATGCACCTGCTCACGGGTGGCGGCTGTCTTTCAGCACCGCCCGGGCGGTGGTGAGGGATCGCCATCATGGTGGTGGGCGAGACCAGCCAGACACGGCGCCGTGAACGCCTCCTCCACCAGGTCAGGGAAGTGGGCGTGGATCTCGGCGAACACCGCCTCGGCGGGGATAAACATCACCGCGCCGTCGGAGGTCTCGCCCTCGATGATGTATTTACTGGCGATGTCATCGATGTGTTTCTTGATGTCCTGGCGGAACTGACGCTGCGCCTGCAGCCGCTCCGACTCGGNGTTGCGTGTCGTCCACCATGCGCTGGTAGCTCTCCAGCGGAAACTTGGCATCGATCACCACATTGCCGGTGGGGTCTGGCAGGAACAGCAGGCAATCGGCGCGGCGGCCGTTGCTCAGGGTATGTTGCAGCGAGAAGCCCGACTCGGGCATCACGTTACGCACCAGGGGCGTTGAGCTGCACCTCACCGAAGGCGCCACGTGAGCGCTTGTCGGAGAGCACCTCCTGCAGGCTGACCACACTACTGGAGAGCTCTGTGATCTTCTTCTGCGCCTCGTCGATGCGGGTCAGATGGATCAGCA
>AASF01000681.1 GCA_000168735.1 Candidatus Endoriftia persephone str. Hot96_1+Hot96_2
TCCGGCCCCGGCAGGTGCAACTGCTCGCTGGGAATACCAGCACAGCGGTGCTGTAGCAGATCTTCAGCCTCGTTACCCAGTATGCTTTGGATATTGGACATTTTCAGGCCTCCTGAATTGCTTATGGTATTTTTTGGCTCCTCTTATTGGATAGGAGAAAAATACTGAAAAGGAAAGGGCCGCACTGATCGAAGCTCTGCTTGCAAAATGCCGGTGATGTTTTGCGCGAAATCGGGTCAGAGAGCAATTTCCGCCAATATCGTCAAAGGGTGTAAATCGATAACAAAATCAGGTCAGAGAACAATTTCCTGAATGGACTCTGTTTGATCTAATGTAGGTCCTGTTTGTAGAAAAATACCCGTGGACTTGTGACATAGTCCACGGGTGGTTGAGAAGTTGGGGAGCTCAGCATCTAGTCACAAAACAAATCACCGTTCGAGTCATTACCATGTGACCAACTCCAGTCTGAGCAAACCACTTCACCAATCACTTCCATGGTGCCTTCTTGTTCGTTCCACCCACCGCCGACTGTTTCAACTGAAGTTGCGTTGCAGACCATGCATGTGCCGGGTTCGGTGAACCATTCATTCGCTGCGTTTTTAAGCAGCTCTAGTTGATCGTAGATGTCAGCAATTTCTTCCGCAGTCCCAGGAAGCCCAGTTGTTACACACCCAGTCAACTTGCCCGTCAGATCATCGGCAAGTGCACCTGCGACATTGCAAGCGTTGCCGACAATATAACCACCTGCCAACGTGATACCCGCGAGTGTGGTAAGGCCGGCGACTCCGCCCGCAATCGGGTTCTCTGTCTCGATAGTGACAGCAGCAAATATTGGTAGGCTGGCTCTTATAGCGGCTGCAGCCACAATGCCTCCGCCGATTGAATTGCAGCCTGTTGTTACCGTCCACTTCACCGCATCGCCCGCCATAACTTCACTGGCCATGCACTGCTGACGAATGCTGGGGCCGCTGCTGCTCGCTATGACTCCCATTGAATGGCAACCGCTGTCGCCTGATTCGCCGGAGTTGGTGAGATACTGGTCGCTGCGGCAAATCGTATCTCTCCAGCGCGAAGGTCCATATTGGCGATACTTGCTGTAATATAGGGTCAGATCACCAGTAGGCTTGGGTGTGGCAATCTCATAGTACATGTTCGACCAACCGCCATGCATGCCTCGGGTCTCCG
>AASF01000680.1 GCA_000168735.1 Candidatus Endoriftia persephone str. Hot96_1+Hot96_2
CAAGATCGAGATTATTGGGAAGCCACCCTGGACTGAAAAGATCAAGAAGATTGTCGACTCGATGTCTTAGTCGTCTGGATAAGCAGGATCTCCCGTTACTCTCACAGAGTGTCTGCGAGGGTTATTTCACTTGCCATCGCGCCTGGATGGTCCGGCCCCCTGGCCCATCCAGCGTTCGAGATCATGACTTCTTTGACTTACGAGGTTTTTTGTCGCGGTTGCCCCCTCTGATCCTTCCTGATTTTACTGCCACGCTTGAAGTTCGGCTTGGGCTTGCGTGGCGGTTTTTCAGCACCGCCGCCGATTCTGAATGGCGCAATCTCCAGCTTCTGTCCACACACCCGCACCTTGCGCAGCAACTGCAGGATCTCTTTCGGCATCCCCTCCGGTAGGTCGATGGTGGAGAAGTCGTCGTGGATCTCGATATGGCCGATGTAGCTGCTCTCCGATGTCGGCTTCGTTGGCGATGGCGCCGACGATGTTGCCGGGTTTGACCTCGTGCTGATAGCCGACCTCGATCCGGTAGCGCACCATCTCGATCTCGGGGAACTCCTTCAGCGGCTTGGGCTCGGCGGAAATGGGTTTTTCGAAGCGGGGCTCGCGCTGGCGTGGTTTGTCGAAGTCCCGTTCCCTCGTATCGCGCTGTCGCTCCGAACGCTCTGGGCGCTCGCGCTTGTGGGGTTTATCCACCAGCAGCAGCGGTTCGTCGCCCTGCAGCAGTCGCGCTACGGCGGCGGCCACATCCAGCGGGTCGGCGTCGGACTCCTGCTGCACCGCGCTGACGATCTGGTAGTAGAGGTCCAGGTCGTCGCCGGCCAGGGCGTCGCTGATGCGATCCTTGAAGCGCTGCATGCGCTTCTCGTTGATGTCGCCGGCGGAGGGCATCTGCATCCGTTCGATGGGCTGGCGGGTGGCCCGCTCGATAGTGCGCAGCAGGCGCCGCTCCTTGGGTGAGACAAACAGGATTGCATCGCCAGTGCGGCCGGCGCGGCCGGTGCGGCCGATGCGGTGCACGTAGGATTCGGTGTCGTAGGGGATGTCGTAGTTGATGACGTGGCTGATGCGCTCCACGTCGAGGCCGCGGGCGGCCACGTCGGTGGCGACCAGGATGTCGAGGCGGCCTGCCTTGAAACGCTCCACCGTGCGTTCGCGCTGTTTCTGCGGGATGTCGCCGTTGAGCGCCTCGCTGGCGTAGCCGCGCGCCTCCAGCTTCTCTGCCAGCTCCACGGTGGCGATCTTGGTGCGCACGAAGACCAGCATCGCGTCGAAGCTCTCGCACTCCAGGATGCGGGTCAGAGCGTCGAGCTTGTGTAGCCCGCTGACCTGCCAGTAGCGCTGGCGGATGGTCGTGGCGGTGGAGGTCTTGGCGGCGATCTTGATCTCCGTCGGGTCGTTCAGATGGCGCTGCGCCACCTTGCGGATGATCGACGGCATGGTGGCTGAGAAGAGCGCGATCTGGCGTGTCTGTGGGGTCTGTTCGAGGATC
>AASF01000679.1 GCA_000168735.1 Candidatus Endoriftia persephone str. Hot96_1+Hot96_2
AATCCGCTGTTCAGCATCGCCCAATGCACGTTTTGTTTTGCCACATAGGAACATCGCAACCCCCCTTAGACACCAAAAGCAGATCCCCAAACAAGCAATCGACAGTCAGGGGGAAAACATGAGGTTTCTGCCGTGTGGCCGATTAAAAACCGCTGTATTTACCCATCACCGCCAACACGGTGACCAGCAGGCCCAATATCAGATTGATACCGATCAGACGGCGGATCAGCGCCATCGCCGCCCCCGCTTTGGGTAACTCTCCCGCCGAAAGCGCCTGCCCCATCAACTGGTAGGGGCGCGCATAGATAAAGATGAAGATCACCGCCATCAGGGTACCGAGCAGCGTCATCGCCCAAACTGAGGTCTTCGCCTCACCATTAAAGGGCACAAACAGCAGCCAGAAGCCGCTCGCGAGAATCGATAACACAGCGCCCCACACCCAGCGGCGAAAAAACCATCGAAGACCTGCTTCATCAACGGCAACCGCTGGGGTGGTTCAAGTAGTGCATTGGCCGCCGGACGCAGCGCCATATGGGCAAAGAACATACCGCCTACCCAGACAATCACAGCAAGCAGATGGAGTGTCAGCGCAAGGCAACATGGGTATCTCCTAATCAAATGATGAAAAAGCTGAACCTGCGGTGCATTCTGCCCAAGGCGGCAGATAAATCTACACTGCCAGATGTGAGTTAGCGCCAAGCGACACACATAGGTAAACTAATCGGTTTTCCGGCCAAACAGCGGCGGATGTTGGTGAGAATGGCGTCCATCAGGATGCCTTTTATATTTTACAGGATGGATTCATGGCTGACTCATTGATGGCAACCTACGCACGGCTACCGGTAACCTTCGAGCGGGGCGAAAGCGCCTGGCTGTGGGATACTGATGGCCGGCGCTATCTGGACGCGGTGAGCGGCATCGCTGTCTGCAATCTTGGACACGCCCACCCGGCAGTGCGTCAGGCCCTGTGCGAACAGGCGGGCGAACTGATCCACACCTCGAACCTCTACGGCATCCAGCAGCAGCAGCGGCTGGGTGACCTGCTCACCCAGCTCTCTGGCATGCAGCGGGTATTCTTCGCCAACTCCGGCGCCGAAGCCA
>AASF01000678.1 GCA_000168735.1 Candidatus Endoriftia persephone str. Hot96_1+Hot96_2
GATCAAGGCGGATGAAAAGATCCTCTCCGACCTGAAACAGGCTCCACCAGGCCGGCATGCAGATCGCCATCGACGACTTCGGCACCGGCTACTCCTCCCTCAGCTACCTAAAACGTTTTCCGGTCGACAATCTCAAGATCGACCGGGCGTTCGTGCGCGACGCCCCCCACGACAGCGATGACCGGTCGATCATGGAAGCGATCGTTGCAGTCGGCCACCGGCTCGGTATGAAAGTGGTGGTGGAAGGTGTCGAAAATCAGGCCCAGCACGCCCTCTCCATTGAGATCGGCTGTGATCTTGCACAGGGCTACTATTTCCACCGCCCGATGCCTGCTGAGCAGCTGGAGGCGCTACTGGACGTTTCCGGTCCCAGCACACAATAGCCACTGAAAAGCCAATACTAAGCATTAATTTTCTGTGGAAATCCCCGGTCGATTTCTCTATCCTGTGCCGCCATTGAGTTGCGGAACCAACCCCGGCAGCGGGCCTGCGGCGCGCCTGCCAGCAACAAAATTTCCAAAGAATAAACAGTAGGATAGGACGCCTTCCTAATCCTGCATCCTGCTATTCACTACAGGACAACTACCAATGACCGTAAAGGACATGACCGGGAGCACCGATCTGACCCGGTTCGACAAGGGCACAGGCGCGGTGCGTA
>AASF01000677.1 GCA_000168735.1 Candidatus Endoriftia persephone str. Hot96_1+Hot96_2
TCGCCCTTGATCAGGATGCCTGCTGGTTGGCTGCCCGGTCGCAGAGTGCGCGAGGCGACGTTCACGGTGTCGCCGATTACGGTGTATTCGAGTCGCTCTGGGATACCGATGTTGCCCGCCAGCATATCACCACTGTTGATGCCGATGCGCACCTGGATCGGCTGCTCATGGGTTGAGGTGGCGGTTGCGGTTGATGCGGTCGATCAGCGCCACCGATCAGGCATGTGCGCAGCGCACCGCATGGGCGTGCGTGGTGTGGGTCCGGGTCGGTGTGTGCGCCGAACAGTGATCATCGCAGCATCACCGATGAACTTGTCCACCATGCCGTGGCTGTGCTGGGCCGCCTCGGCGATGTTGCCTAGGTAGAGATTGAGCAGTTCAGCGACCTGGTCCGGCGGGGGATGCTCTGACATCCTGGTAAAGCCGACGATGTCGCAGAACAGCACACTACCCTTGATTTGACTGTTGGCGAGGCGTGTGTCGGAGAGGTTGGCGAGGATCATCTCCGCCACCTTGGGGGAGACATAGCGGGCCAGTGCCTCTTCAACCTGCTGCTTCTGTAATAGGCCGGTGCTCATGCGCTGAAAATGGGAGTAGACCTGGCCGATCTCATCGCGGCGGTCAGTGTAGGTAGAGTAGGCCGGCTCCTCAGAGGATTCAGACTGGCCCGCTTCCGCCAAGCGGCTGATTGGTCGCGCCAGCTGCCGGCTCAATCCATAGGTGAGAAACGAGGCAATCACGATCAGCAGTAGGGTGGCGCCGGCGATGACGTTGATAATGGTTTGCCGGTAGCTGTCGAGAAAGGCTCTGTCTAGGGTGACGTAGGCTTCGCCCGCCTTGATCTTGTTGAACAGGATTGGGTTGCTGAAGGTGACCAGAGGACGTTTGATATTGGGTTTGCTGCGGTCAGTCCAGTAGTAGGGCTTGCTTGGATCGGGGAGCTTCTCTGGATTCGTACCAGCAGCGATGTGTAGTTGTTTGATCCCTGAGACCACCGCTCCCACCAGATTCCGGTTTTTTAGCTGGCGATTGACCAGGCCCTCCAGGGCGAGCTGGTCCTCTGCCAGCAGGGGCTCGCTGGCGGAGTGGGCGAACTGCTGCAGCGATGGTCCCGCCAAAGATCTCGATCTCCGCTGTGTGTACCCGGTCCTGCAGGGTGATC
>AASF01000676.1 GCA_000168735.1 Candidatus Endoriftia persephone str. Hot96_1+Hot96_2
ACGAATTCGCCCTTGATCAGCTCTTGCTCGGCCATCAGCTGCAGCACCAGATTGCGCCGCTTCAGGGCACGTTTGGGATGGCGCAGCGGATTGTAGGCGGAGGGCCCCTTCACCAACGCCACCAGCAGGGCATTCTGCGCCAGCGTCAGCTCATTCAGCGGGCGGTTGAAGTAGAACTGGCTGGCCAGGCCAAAACCATGGATCGCCCGGCCACCCTCCTGACCGAGGTAGATCTCATTGGCATAGGCTTCGAGGATCTCATCCTTGCTGTAGTGATACTCCAGCAGCAGCGCCATCAGCGCCTCGTTGAGCTTGCGGGTGAGGCTGCGCTCCTTGCTTGAGGACAGAAGTTCTTCACCAACTGCTGAGCTCAGGGTGCTACCGCCTTTGTAACCAACCCCGCCGGCGCGCAAGGTTGCTCCAGAGGGCGCGGGCGATGCCGATCGGATCGATACCGAAGTGGGAGTTTGAAGTTACGGTCCTCCACCGCGATCAGTGCCGACACCAGTTGCTTCGGCAGCTCTCCCCGCTTCACCAGGATGCGGTCTTCGCTGTGGGCCGGATGCAGGCTGCCGATTAGCGGCGGCTCCAGCTGGTAGTCCCCGATGGCCCGGCCGCTGGCCGCCTGTTTGAGCGAGATGATCCGGCTATCAGCGAGCTTCAGCTCCAGATAGTCACTGTCGCGTGTCCCCTGGGGGAAGGCAAAGGCACGAGTGCGTATCAGGAAGCGACCGCGATAGCTGGAGTAATCTGCCG
>AASF01000675.1 GCA_000168735.1 Candidatus Endoriftia persephone str. Hot96_1+Hot96_2
TAGCTTGTGCTGATCGATGATCAGGCGCCCCTCGACCGACTCCAGCGCCAGATCCCACTGTTCCACACCCAGCCTGGCGTTTTCCAGATCGACCACGCCGTTGAAACGAAACGGTTTGCTCTCCAGCAACGGCACGTTGAAATTGAGGCTCAAGACGACACTCTCCACCCAGCTTCAGCTGCTTGAGAAATCGCTCGAAATGAGCCTTCAAGGGAGTTTCGCCCAACACCCGGGCGGCATCATTGAAGGGCCCCTCCAGGCTCACGCGAATCTGCACCTCGTCGGCCCGATCCAGCTCATCAATCACCACCCGGCCGGTGGTAAGCTGGCTGTCGAGCAGGCGCCCCTCGTAGAGTCGAATCTTCAGGCTATCGTTGAGGAAGTGTACCTCGGCAGTGGCCTCTTCGATGCGCGGCCACTCCGGCATATAGTCCAGCACCGCCTGTTCAACACCGAACAGCACCTCGAAGCGCCCCTCCTGGCCGGTAAAAGGGAAGCGATCGAGCGGGCCATAGAGCAGAAACGAGCCAGCAGTCACCTGACCGCCGACGATGGCTCGGTCGAGCCAATCGGTCAGTTCCGGGCGGCATGATCCGGGTCGGCAGGTAGCGACTCCTTTCTCCGCCCCATCACCATTCCAGAAGTCGGTCTGCATATCGAGCAGCGGCACACCGCCCGCCAAGGGCACCTGAATATCGAGTCGAGAGAGTGTCTCAACATGAGGGGTTTTCATGTAGAGATGGGAGCTGCTGAGGCGCAGCATCTCACCGGGGCGGAGGTGCCATTCCAGTTCGCCCTTGAGTCGGCTCGCCTGCAGCGGGGTGCGGAACAGGTCACCGAAATCGGCGCTGAACTGGTCCGACTCCA
>AASF01000674.1 GCA_000168735.1 Candidatus Endoriftia persephone str. Hot96_1+Hot96_2
GGCGCGAATCGCCTGATCATCGGCACCATCAATCCGGCACATCTGCGTTCAAACGTGACGGCGATTGAGGCCGTCCTGGCTGGTCGCTGATGCGCGGCCTCTACACCTTGCTGGTCTATCTGCTGCTGCCGCTGGTGGTGCTGCGGCTCTTCTGGCGCAGCCTGCGCGCGCCGGCCTACCGGCAGCGCTGGCTGGAGCGGTTTGGGTTCCACTGCCGGCTGGCCCTGCAGCAGGATTCGATCTGGCTGCATGCGGTCTCGGTGGGCGAGGTGCAGGCCGCCCAGCCGCTGATCCGTGAGCTGCTGCTGCGCTATCCGCAGATGCCGCTGGTGGTCACTACCACCACCCCCACCGGTGCCAGGCGGGTTGATGAGCTGTTTGGCGGTGAGGTGCACCACCTCTATGCCCCACTGGATGTGCCGCTGGTGGTGCGGCGTTTTTTCCGTGCCCTGCGACCGCGTATCCTGATCCTGATGGAGACCGAGATTTGGCCCAATCTGCTGCATGAGTGTCAGCGGCGGGCGAGTGCCTTTTCACTNGGCTGGCGAAAATGCGGCCCGTCTCTCCGGCTCCGTTCGCGCGGCGCCCCGCTATCAGCGGCTGGCTGGTCTGACTCGGCAGACCCTGCAGCGGATCGATCTGATTGCCGC
>AASF01000673.1 GCA_000168735.1 Candidatus Endoriftia persephone str. Hot96_1+Hot96_2
TCATCGGCGTCGGCGGTTGTGTGGCGAGCCAGGAGGGCGATGCAATTCGCCAGCGCGCACCCTACGTGGACCTGGTATTCGGCCCGCAAACCCTGCACCGCTTGCCGGAGATGATCCGCGAGGTGCGTGCCCAGCACCATCCGGTGGTGGATGTCTCCTTCCCCGAGATCGAGAAGTTTGACCGTCTGCCCGAGCCCCGTGCCGAGGGCCCCACCGCCTTCGTCTCAATCATGGAGGGCTGCTCCAAATACTGCACCTACTGTGTGGTGCCCTTCACCCGCGGCGAAGAGATCAGCCGCCCCTTTGACGATGTGATTGCCGAAGTGGTGGGCTTGGCTGCCCAGGGGGTGCGAGAGGTCAACCTGCTGGGGCAGAACGTCAACGCCTATCGCGGTGAGATGTACGACGGCGAGACTGCCGATCTGGCGCTGCTGATCGAATATGTGGCGGCTATCGACGGTATCGAGCGCATTCGCTTCACCACCTCTCATCCGCTGGAGTTCTCCGACAGCCTGATCGAGGCCTATGGTCGGGTACCGGAGCTGGTCAGCTTTGTCCATCTGCCGGTGCAGTCGGGCTCCGACCGGGTGCTGGCGATGATGAAGCGCGGCCACATGGCGATCGAATACAAGGCGAAGATCCGCAAGCTGCGCGAGGTGCGCCCCGACATCACCATCTCCTCCGACTTTATCGTCGGCTTTCCCGGCGATGACCGAGCAGGATTTCAATGACACCCTGAAGCTGATCGAGGCGATCGGCTTCGACCACTCCTACAGTTTCATCTACAGCCGCCGACCCGGCACCCCCGCCGCACTGACCTGCCCGATGATGTGCCGCTCGAGATCAAGCAGCAGCGTCTGGAACGGCTGCAGCAGCTGATC
>AASF01000672.1 GCA_000168735.1 Candidatus Endoriftia persephone str. Hot96_1+Hot96_2
TTCCGACAACACTTCGGCGGCCTGGTCGGCCTCGAGAAACGAGAGCACGATGGCAATGATCTGTGGATGTTCCAGACGGATCAGCTCAGCGATGGAGCGCGAATCCATCCACTTAAGCTGCTCCAAACCCTTGCTGTTGCGCCCCAGCAGGATGCGGTCGATCACGCCCCCCGCCTTGTCGGCCCCCAGCGCGTTGGTCAGCATGTTGCGGATATACTCGTCGGAGCCAAGCCCAAGTGCGGTCTGCTTCTCCAGGTTGGCGACGAAGTGGCGCATCACCATCTCCATCTGATCGGTGGTGACGTTGGTTAGTCCGGCCATCGCCCATGCCGACATCCTGCACCTCTTTCGGGCCCATGTGCTTGAGCAGTTCAGCAGCATCATTTTCGCCCAAGGCGAGCAGCAGGATCGCTGCCCGGTTCAGGCCGCTTATATTTTCAACTTCGGCCACCTCCGCCTCGGTGACCATGGCATTCTTGTTATCGGGCATCGTCGGCTATCCACTGTTTGACCACCTGGGCGACCCGTTTTGGATCCTCTGCGATCATCTGGCGGGCGGCT
>AASF01000671.1 GCA_000168735.1 Candidatus Endoriftia persephone str. Hot96_1+Hot96_2
ATTCCTTAAGGATCTGACAAGATGTTGACCTACCCCGAAATCGATCCTGTTGTGTTCGCCTTGGGCCCGCTCAAAGTGCACTGGTATGGGGTCATGTATCTCATTGCCTTTTGGTTTGGATGGTGGCTGGGGCGGCTGCGTGCCGCGCGAAAAAATAGTGGCTGGACCCTGGAGCAGGTCGATGATCTGGTTTTTTATATCGTCCTGGGTGTGGTGTTAGGGGGGCGGCTTGGTTACATGCTCTTTTATGGTTGGCCCCGCCTGATCGAAGATCCGCTGATGCTGCTGCGGGTCTGGGAGGGAGGGATGGCCTTCCACGGCGGCCTGCTGGGGGTGATTACAGCGATGTGGCTGTTTGCCAGGAAGCACAACAAGCCTTTCTTTGAGGCGACCGATTTCCTGGCGCCGCTGGTGCCGACTGGGTTGGCAGCGGGACGGATTGGTAATTTTATTAATGCGGAGCTGTGGGGAGCGCCCACAAGTCAGCCTTGGGGGATGCAGGTCTCCTGCCAGGTGGCGCCCGACCTTTGTAGCCGGGTGGGGAGCTTGGCGGAGGGGCTCTATTCAGTTCCGGTGCATCCGAACCAGCTCTATGAATTCCTGCTGGAGGGGGTGTTGCTGTTTCTGGTTCTCTGGCTCTTCTCTCTGCGGCCCCGGCCGCGCATGGCAGCCTCTGGCTTGTTCCTGCTCAGTTATGGCATCTTCCGCTCTCTGATCGAGCTGGTGCGGATGCCGGATGCGCATATCGGATATCTGGCGTTTGACTGGCTAACCATGGGGCAGTTGCTGTCATTGCCGATGATTATTGCAGGGGCCATCCTTATTCTGTTGGCCTATCGCAATCGTGGAAATCTGGAAGGCTGAAATGAAACAATATCTTGATCTGATGCGGCATGTGCGTGACCAAGGCGTCACCAAGGGCGATCGCACCGGCACCGGCACCCGCAGCGTGTTCGGTTATCAGATGCGTTTTGATCTCGCTGAAGGCTTTCCGGCACTGACCACCAAGAAGCTCCACCTGCGCTCGATTATCCACGAACTGCTCTGGTTCCTGCAGGGCGACACCAATATCCGTTACCTGAAGGAAAACGGAGTCAGAATCTGGGACGAGTGGGCGGACGAAAACGGCGATCTGGGGCCGGTTTAACGGTTACCAGTGGCGTTCCTGGCCCGTACCTGACGGCGGAAGTATCGACCAGATCA
>AASF01000670.1 GCA_000168735.1 Candidatus Endoriftia persephone str. Hot96_1+Hot96_2
CGAATCGCCCTTGATCCGTTTCAGTGCATCCGCAGACCGACTCCACGCTCTCACAGACAACCGAGAGATCCGTTTGCATCTGTTGCAACAAGACGGTCACTTCAGCAACGCTATCAGGATCATCATCGACCACCAGCACACGTAGACGTGCGGCATCAACATCCCGTTTATCTGCACTCTCTGCCATGTTTCTCTCTACACTGTAGTCCCGCGGGTAGATACCAATTAGCCCGGCTCGTGAGCTGTCACCCGATCAAAGCATCACTCACCTATCAACTATCGACCTCTATCGACTTCCCTTTAAATCCGCCCAGCTTTGCAGGTACCCTGCCTGCCCATTCCACATTGTGTGGCCGATCACCCTTGCACGACCGCCGCTGGCCGCGCATCCCCATTTCTGATATTAGGGGTAGAACAAACCAGCCCACAGGGAAGTCAAAACGGCGCAAGCAAAGCCCACCTCAGGAGACCGGGCCAACGATGAAACGATCTCCAAAAAACCGGAGGAGCGATTGCAGATGGAGAACAACGCACCACCAGCCCGGCTGCCGCCCAGCCTTCGCAGCTTGTTACTGTTGCTACTGAGCCTGGTGGCACTGCCTGCTGCAGCAACCCTGCTCCCGCCCGGCAGCACCAGCGGACAACACAACAAACACGCGCCGACCAGTTCCCCAGCGCTGCAGACCATCCAGC
>AASF01000669.1 GCA_000168735.1 Candidatus Endoriftia persephone str. Hot96_1+Hot96_2
GCCTTGATCCGGTGCTGATGTTCCAGCATGGCCCACGACAGCGACGGCTTCAACCGTTGTGGATGCGGCGCAAATGCTGGCGCAACGGCTGATCCTGAAGATGGTGGAGCAGCGTGCGGCGGGTGCGCAGATGGAGGTGCCGGCAGGCTTCATAGACGCCTTTCGCCAGACCCTTGTCAGCGCTGATGAGGATCAGGCGCTGTTGGCCCAGGTGCTCTCCCTGCCCGCTGAGGGCTATCTGGGCGATCAGATGGAGGAGGTGGATGTGGAGGGGGTCCACGCCGACTCGTGAGCGGCTGCTCCAGACAGCTGGCCGAATCTCTGCACGATGAGCTAGTCGCACTGGTAGAGGCGAATCGGAAGCAGGGCGAATACCGCATCGAACCGGCTGATATCGGGCGGCGCAGCCTGCGTAATCTGGCGCTGCACTACCTGATGGCAGCGGGCTCAGAACAGGCGCTGCAGCTCTGTCTGGCGCAGTACCAGGCTGGCCACAACATGACCGATGTGCTGGCGGCGCTGGCGCTGCTGGCGGCCAGTGATGCCCCGCAACGCACAGAGGCGCTGGCCGATTTCGAGTCGCGCTGGCGCGATGACCCGCTGGTGATGGACAAGTGGTTTGCGGTGCAGGCGATGGCGCCGCGGGCAGATACCTGGAGACAGT
>AASF01000668.1 GCA_000168735.1 Candidatus Endoriftia persephone str. Hot96_1+Hot96_2
AAGCCACTAGTGAATCCCACCAACCAGGGGTTGATCTGCAGTTCCCACTGCCAGACATGCTGCGCCTTCTGCCAAGCAATCGTCAGTCCCGCCATTCCCATCACCATGGAAAAAAATGAGATCGGCAGGTTCTCCAGTCTCTCTTGCTGTGACATATCCAATCCTCCGCCATGCGAGTCAGCGCGATTTAATAGTTGACGAAAATGGTAAGGAATTGTCGCGGCATCGGCATTGAAAAATATCAATATCCATCAAGTTCACTGGAGAACGGCGGCGCGACTACGACTGCTCCAACAACCGTTGCAGAGATGTGTGGCAACGGCAAGAGTAAGGGGGGGACGGGATATTCCACGAATTAAAATAGGGAACAACCCTAGACATCCAAAGGCAACTACCAGCATTTTTTTAGCGATCCAGTAGGTATTATGGATGCCATTTAAATACCTCACGTTAGCTGGGGGTTACCCGAAGCGATCAGAGGAACGATCTATGACATCCATTGAGCAACTGAGTGAACTAGTGGAACTCTCCAGGCTGGATGAAAATATCATCGCTCAACATAAAGAACCGCTGCTGAAAGCCTTGACCGAGTGGACCCCGGAATTCACCAGCTGGCTGCACACAAAAACCAGCTGCTCTGAGAATAGCCCTGAACTCCTGATGGACGGCTATTTCGAGTCATTTGTCTGCGCTAGATACGACCAAACCTTTTACGCCACTCAATATCAACAGGCGCTGTACTGGCTGGCACAGGGCATCGCTCCATCCCAGGCCATCGGTTCACTCAGCCAGATCCGGCAGTTTAGTATCCACTTGACCGAATCCTGGCAGCAGATGGATCTGGCCCGCTCGCTCTGTCGAGTCGTCGACCTCTCACAATCGATCCAGGCAACCGTTGCCCACCTGGAACACACCCTGGAGAAGCTACGCCAAGCTGCGCAACAGGATATCAACCGCATCAGCCGCAGCTGCAGCGTTCTGGGCAACATAGATCAGGACGATATCGTAAAGGCCTATATCGCCCACTATCGCTGGAAGGTGCGCGCCTATTCGCTGGCCCTTGGCGAACCACTGCAGCAGGAGGAAGTGCCAATCAGCCCGCACGAATGCGAGTTAGGGCGCTGGCTCGACAAAGGCGGCATCAGGCGATTTCCGGAGGATGTTCAAGAAGGACTGCTGGCGGCCCACGAACGCCTTCACCATCTGATGGCGATCATCCTC
>AASF01000667.1 GCA_000168735.1 Candidatus Endoriftia persephone str. Hot96_1+Hot96_2
CTTAATTCGAAGAAGGGGCTTGTGGTGGTCGACTTCTGGGCTCCCTGGGCGGGTCCGTCGCATCGCCAGAAGAAACTATTGATAGGACTGGCCAACAGTTACCGCGGACGCTTCCTGCTGGTGTCGGTCAACACCGATGAGCAGAAGGCGCTGGCCGCCCGCTTCGGCGTGCGCACCCTGCCTTCGCTGAAACTCTTTCTCAAAGGGGAGTGTGTCGAAGAGTACCAAGGGATGCAGGCGGAGGCAGACTACCCGCAGATGATCGACCGCCATCTAGGCAGACAGCTTGACCAGACTGCCAGCCAGGCGATTGCCCTGTGGCAGGCTGGCAAGCCGGAGCAGGCGCTGCAGCTGCTGGCTCAAGCGGCAGTGGATGTGCCGGATAAACTCGACTACCCAGCGCTGATGGCGAAGATCCTGATGCGCCAGCAGCGCCTCGAAGAGGCGCATCAACTGCTTAGCGCACTGCCGGAGGCCGCGCAGAAAGAGACGGAGATCAGCCAACCGCTGGCCCACCTCGATTTCATGTTGACCGCAGCTAAGGCAGCGCCAAAAGAGCGGCTTGAGGCAAGCCTGCAGCACGACCCAGATAATCCTGAAACCCACTATCAGCTGGCGGCCCTGGAGCTCCACGAGGAGCAGC
>AASF01000666.1 GCA_000168735.1 Candidatus Endoriftia persephone str. Hot96_1+Hot96_2
CAACTGAATTCTCACTTTGGGCAGTTGCCGACAACCTGCGTTCCGGTATTGCGGCGAATGTCTTGAAGATTCTAGAGATTTTGGTAAAAGGCCACTTGTAAGCTATAGTTAGGCCAGATTTATTACCCTTATTCTTGATGGAGATTCGGAACAGATGTCTATATGTTCCGACGGTTTTTTGTATGCGGAAACGTCCAATCTGCCCGTGGGTTGCGTTCGCTTTGGCGAGGAGGAAGCATGATTCGTAAGCTGTCCCTGGCAGTGGCCATTGCGGCGGCGCTATCGCCGTTTGTGGCCAACGCTCTCGGGCTTGGAGAGATCCAGACCAAGTCAGTACTTAATCAGGAATTTAAAGCTGATATAGAACTGCTCTCTATCGACAAGGGTGAAATCCAGGGAGTCAAGGTTGAACTTGGGTCAGCTAAGGATTTCGAACGGGCTGGTATCGAGCGTTCGCTCATGTTGTCGGGGCTCAGGTTCGAGCCTGTCATCCTGTCTGATGGTCGGGCGGTTATTCGTGTCACCAGCGGCGCTCCTGTCCGTGAGCCTTTTTTGAATTTTCTCGTGGAAGTGAACTGGCCGAAAGGTCGTCTAATCAGGGAGTACACTGTGCTCCTGGACCCGCCTGTCACATTGAAACGCAAACCCACACCGGTGGCAGCGCCTACAGTCACCCGCCGTTTGCCGGTCCAGCCTGCCAGTGCGGCTGGCGAGGGCGCTCGTCAGGTGGTCGAAGAGGGGGCTAGGGAGTATGGCCCGATCGCGCGGAATGATTATCTGTGGCGCATCGCCA
>AASF01000665.1 GCA_000168735.1 Candidatus Endoriftia persephone str. Hot96_1+Hot96_2
GCTTGAACCTTAGCTGCTTTTTTTAAATCGTGATAGATCAACACGCCCCGGCACGGCAGATTCACGTTTGTAGAAATCTTGCTATACCTTCATCGGCTGCTAACGGTTCCGTGTTAGTTCTCACGACCAGTGTTAAGTCCTGAAGTGCGTATAATTGTGTTGTAACATGTGTTACCATCCGTTGTTTCTATGAGTCTGATTGCTACTTGTATGTCAGTATTGGGTAATAATTCTTCAAAGTATTCTTTTATCTTTCCTGCGTAATCCGATGTCACGTCCTTTAATCTAATTTCGCTTGATGCTTTTGCCAGTAATACTTGAGTATCTCTTGCGAAATGAGCGAGCTGATGGAGAAGATACTTTACGTTTAATGATCTCATTGATCGCCTACGCAAATACCAGAGCCCCAGAGTAAACAATAATCCGAGCAAAAACATGGATGTGATTACGATGTGCTTAAGCTCGATACTTTTTACGGGCAGAAAAGACGACCACCAAGGTGCACCAGTCGTTGTTAATGCTGTGAAGGCGACTGTTAATAGACCACTCGCAAAGATACCTGAGTACCTCGTG
>AASF01000664.1 GCA_000168735.1 Candidatus Endoriftia persephone str. Hot96_1+Hot96_2
ATCGCCTTAGCTTACTATGCTGGCGGCATACTTGAAGTCTGCTTCAGTGGGAACCTGCCCCGTACAAATGTACTGGGCAGGTCAGCAGCGGGAGATGGTTTGCATCCGCCTCGATCGTGTTGCCGCCTATTTGAATTCTCTCAACCCAGTCAGACAACGAACCATCAGGTTCGAAAATTACAATACTTTCAATTTTAGCACAAACAAACACCGCGGAGGTTGGTCCGCTTAATTGCCGACCTTAGCGCTGAGCAAGCTACCCATATTTTTCTTCTCGCTTATCGCTCCACTTCCACTGCCTTTCAGTATATTTTTCTTCCTTATTTAAATAAGAGTCTTCTATTTTTTCTTCTCTCGCCTCTAATCTCTTAAGCTCCTTCTTTAACGCGGTGTTATCTGGGTTTTCCTCCAGCTCATCTTCTATCTCTGAAATTCGGTCATGCACCTTATCAATTTTCTCCGAGTAATCTGCTTCATATGCTTCCCATTGATCATCATATGCCTTCACAGAACCAGACTTAAAAATGACAACAGACATATCCAGCTTACAAAATCCACATTTCTCGATACTTATAAGTGATGCTTCATTTCTGTACTTGTAATCATAAGTTGCAAACTCAGCAGGATTAAGTTTAACCCAGTAAGTGATGCCACACATTGGGCAGTTAAAATTCATTTTCTTTTTATTGAATAATCCAAACACAGTCCTCTCCCCTTCGTTTGGCGCTAACGCCTCGCATAATCGGAAATTTGCGAAGCGCTGCGTAGCAATTGTCCGTGTTAATACGTTTGTTATGCGCCACTTAACTACTTACGCTCAATTCATGAAAGACTATTAATTCTTTGACGCGAGAAAAATAGACCTAGCATACCTATTGCCATTAGAGCCGTTGCTGGCGGTTCCGACACACTTGTTATTGATAGCGTGGGCCCACTGCCTTGACCGTTTACAAAGTGCTCTACACGTCCTGACCAGATATTTGTAATGCTTG
>AASF01000663.1 GCA_000168735.1 Candidatus Endoriftia persephone str. Hot96_1+Hot96_2
TAGCTTAACAGCTCCCGGCTCAACGCTCGATGGTGTAGAACAGGTCCACCCCCTGGTGATCGACCGGTCTCGGTCTGAATCTGCAGCCTGTCGGTGAGGTCGTAGCGCAGCCGCAGCTTGGTTTCGCGCGAGGCCAGTTCGTTGACGTATTGCACGTAGAGGCGCGGCGACAGATAGGTGCCGGCCAACACCGATGCCTCGGCCAGGCTGTTACCGGTTTCCACCCGCAGTTCCTCCAAACCCAACTGACGGCCCACCTCGGTGGTGAGGCTACCCACACCGGTGGCCTGTAGTGCCGTGGCCACGCCCACATTGGCGCCGGATTTACCCGGCGGATGCCCGGTGAGCAGATAGGAGACGACCTCACTCTGGGTCATGGGCGGGGTGGAGTAGAGTGTCAGCTTGGGCGTCTTCAGGGTGCCGCTCACGCGCAGCCCGGCGGTCACCTCGCCAACCTCGCGCACCGCCTGCACGTCCAGCCCCGGATTGTCCACCGGGCTGTCGGCGAACAGGGCGTAGCCGCGTTCTATTTTGAGGTCCTGGCCGTAGGCGCGGTAGCTGCCGTCCGTCACGCCCAGCCGACCGCGACCGATGACCGGCCGACCCGGCTCGTCGATCACCAGCAGGTTGCCGG
>AASF01000662.1 GCA_000168735.1 Candidatus Endoriftia persephone str. Hot96_1+Hot96_2
GATCCTTGCGCAAGGCCCGATTATAGATGGCATAGACCGCCCCCTTATTGCGATCAAATACCAACTGCACCTCTTCGCTGCTGCGCTGGCCCTCAAGGCTGTTACTGATCGGCCGACTGGCGCGACTGCCACCACCACCATTGCCCTGCACTGCCGAACGCAGCTGGGTCGTTTTGCGGCCACTCAAACCCTGGCCACCGGTATCGCGGCTCAAGCGACTGGTGTCGATGCCGGCACTGCCCCTAGCGGCGTCCGCGGTCACCAGAGAACGCGCCACCTTTTTCGCCTGATTTGCCCGCCTTGGAGAGACTGCGAGTCGCTGTGGTGCTACTCACCACCGGCGCGCTACGCAGATCCGCCAGCTCATCGGCGAAGGCAAGCAGGCCCGACTGCTGCGCCTTGCGTCGCGCGGCGGCCGGATCGCTCTGCACCCGCCGTTTCGCCACCCTGGCCGGTGGCGCCTTCGGCCGCTTTTTTGCCACCAGTTTAGGTTTCGGTTTGGGCCTTGGCTTAGGTTTCACCACCGGCTTGGGTTTGGCCTCGGGGATCTCAATCTCCGGCGGTTTATGCTTCACTAGTTCGACCGGGCGCCGCTCCAGCGTCAATTTCGCCAGTCGCGGCGGCTGAACCCGCTTGATCCGTTCAGGCTGTGG
>AASF01000661.1 GCA_000168735.1 Candidatus Endoriftia persephone str. Hot96_1+Hot96_2
GATCCGCACCACCCCCCTGATGGGTAAAAAGGTGGCCATTGCGCGCGTTGCGGGTCGGCATCACGCAGTCAAACATGTCGATACCACGCTGGAACGGCCCGAACGATATCCTCCGGGGTACCGACCCCCATCAGATAGTGGGGTTTATCCGCGGGCAGCTTGTCGGCGAGGAAGTCGAGGATGCGCCAGCGATCCTCTGGCGGGTCACCCACCGACAGGCCAACCACCGAATAGCCGTCGAAGCCGATCGCCATCAACCCCTCCAGAGAGGCCTGGCGCAGAGATTCATAGACTCCACCCTGGACGATGCCGAACAGCGCTGCCGGATTGTCGCCGTGGGCGACTTTCGAGCGCTCTGCCCAGCGCAGCGAGAGCTCCATCGAGGCCCGCGCCTCTTCTTGTGTGGCCGGATAGGGGGTGCACTCATCGAAGATCATCACGATGTCGGAACCCAGCTCCCGCTGCACCTGCATCGACTCCTCCGGCCCCATAAAGACCTTGCTGCCATCCACCGGCGAGCGAAACGCGACCCCCTGCTCGGTGATCTTGCGCATCTTTCCCAGGCTGAACACCTGAAAGCCACCGGAGTCAGTGAGGATCGGTCGCTCCCAGTGAGTGAA
>AASF01000660.1 GCA_000168735.1 Candidatus Endoriftia persephone str. Hot96_1+Hot96_2
GCTTGGCTCAAGGAATCAATTCCAGAGGCCGATAAGGTGACAGACCCTGAGTAACGACCTCAGAGACCGTTCACCGAGGTGAAAATATGGCCCCAAAACTTCCGGAGAAAGTGTTACTCGTCGATGATGATCGCAACCTGCTGGACTCATTCCGCCGCCAGTTTCGCAAAAGATTGAACTTGGTCACCGCTGTCAGCGGCGGTGATGCACTGCAGGCGATCCAGGACGACGGCCCCTTTGCAGTGGTGGTCTCGGACATGCAGATGCCCAATATGGATGGCGTAGAACTGCTCACCAGGGTCCGGGTAGCCGCCCCCAACACCGTTCGCATCATGCTCACTGGCAACGCCAACCTGGAGGTGGCCCTGGGCGCCATCAACCAGGGCCACATCTCCCGTTTTCTCAACAAACCGGTGGAGGTCCCCGAACTCTACGAGGCGATAATCGACGGCATCCAGCACTACCGGCTGGTGATGATGGAAAAAACGCTGCTGAATAAGACCCTGAAGGGGGCAGTGAACCTGCTCACCGACATCCTCAGCCTGGTCGATCCCGACTCCTTCAGGTCAGGCCTCCCGCATCAAACGCCACGTCGACACCATGCTCAAGAGCCTGGGACTGCAAGACACCTGGCATTTTGAGCTGGCCGCGCTGCTCTCTCAGATCGGGCATATCACCATCCCCCGCGAGATCCTGGAAAAGGTC
>AASF01000659.1 GCA_000168735.1 Candidatus Endoriftia persephone str. Hot96_1+Hot96_2
GGCCGGTTATGAGACGATGGAGGCGGAAGACGCCGGGCAGGCACGCACCTGTCTGGCCCGGCAGATACCGGACCTGATCCTGATGGACTGGATGCTGCCCGGCACCAGCGGGGTAGAACTCACCCAGGAGCTGAAGCGGGATTCCCTGACCGCTGAGATTCCGGTGATCGTACTCACCGCCCGCGGTGAAGAGGACGATAAGGTACGGGGTCTGGAATCGGGGGCGGAAGACTATGTGACCAAGCCCTTTTCGCCCCGCGAACTGATTGCCCGGATCAAGGTGATCCTGCGCCGGGTGGCACCCCACGCCACTGAAGAGGCGGTGGAGGTGGCGGGGCTGCGGCTCGATCCGACCTCCTATCGGGTCAGCGCCGATTCGAAGGAGATCGAACTCGGTCCCACCGAGTTCCGCCTGCTGCACTTCTTCATGACTCACCAGAACAAGGTGTTCAGCCGTTCACGGTTGCTCGACAACGTCTGGGGCACCAACGTGTTCATTGATGGAGCGCACTGTGGATGTACACATCCGACTGCCTGCGCAAGATTCTAGGAGCCGCATGGTCTAGACCGTCTGGTACAGACGGTACGTGGCGCTGGATACCGCTTCTCTGGACAGGTCGCCACAAAATGAGCCTTCATCGAGCAGGCCGTTACCGGGAGTTTGTCCTTGTCGTCTGTGTCGGGCTGCTGCTGTTTGCCTGGGGAGTCTGGATCGACCACCCAGCCTTGGCGCTGCTGTGCGGTCTGATCTCTTACCTGCTGTGGCACATGCACAATCTCCACCGTTTGAGCCTGTGGCTAGACGACCCAAAACACCACGAGCCACCGTCGGTACTGGGCGGGTGGGGCGAGATCGTGCATGCGGTGGAGGCACTGCGTGAACGTGGGCGCAAACGCAAACGCAAACTCAGCCGCATGCTCAGTGGGTTTCATCAATCCACCAACGCCCTGCCCGATGCCACCGTGGTGCTGAACGATCGTGGTCAGGTGGAGTGGTGGAACAGTGC
>AASF01000658.1 GCA_000168735.1 Candidatus Endoriftia persephone str. Hot96_1+Hot96_2
GAATTCGGCCTGATCAATGCCAGCCGCTCTAGCTCGCTCGGCAATGAGCTTTCCGACGACGGCGGCCGCAGTGTGTATTACTAGGTCGCCCCATCAATCTGCTCAGCAACCACTTTGTCCAGGGGTCGAAGCGCTCGCCAGGGTCTCACCACCACTCGGCGCGATCACCTGTGCATACATGTGACGAGGTGTCCGGTGGATTGTGAGGCGATGAACACGCGGTTCGCGAATGTTCGCGCGAGTGCGGCGACCACGTCGAATACGTGCTTGTTTCTTGTCCATCGATCTACCCTACTATTTCTTCTTGGCTTCTTTACGAACCACGAGCTCATCCGAATAACGAACGCCCTTACCCTTGTAGGGCTCTGGCGGACGAAAAGCACGAATCTCCGCAGCTACCTGCCCAACTCGCTGCTTATCAAATCCAGTAAGGATGATTTCAGTTGGAGAAGGAGTTGCAGCATCCACCCCATCAGGCAAGGAATAGTCGATGGGGTGTGAGAAACCGAGACTGAGATTCAGGCTTTTGCCTTTGGCCTGGGCACGATAACCCACACCAACCAGCTCTAGCTTACGCTCGAAGCCCTGACTCACCCCAACCACCATATTGTTAAGCAACGCCCGCATGGTTCCGG
>AASF01000657.1 GCA_000168735.1 Candidatus Endoriftia persephone str. Hot96_1+Hot96_2
CCTTGATCACAGCTATGAACATCGAGTTTTGAGACGGCCGGTACCGGATGATGCGTGCTGCAGTGTGCTGTGGAACTCGGCAACCGTTCCTGGCAGTGCCTGTTGGTGTGCTGCTACTGGTTGATTCATCGGGCCTGTTTTTTTATCGCCGGAATCCGCGGAGAGAAGCATGTTGAAAGGCATCAAAGAGATATTGAAGACGATGGGCGAGGCGTTGACCTATGCGGATGCTGGGGAGATGCTCCTTGCGGAACAGAAGGCCGAGGTGCTGGCCCGTTCCACGCGATTCATTCCGGGCATAGCCGATACAGTGCAGCCCAGTGTGGTCTTGGCCGGCGATGAGGTATTTGGCCCCGTGGCGGTGGAGCGTGCGATTGCCTTGTGTCGTGAGAAAAATGCGATGCTGGATCTTCTTTACGTCTCGCCACAAGGTGGTACGGCAACCATCGGTCTGGCGGAGGTGTTGACTCGCCTGGAAGGGGAGATCGATCTGGATTTCCAGGTGACGCGTCGGCATTGGTGATCTGCTCGTCGAGCTAGAACAACCATCTTCGCACACGCCAAGCGGTTCATGAGGTCGTGCTTGATGTCAGCGAAGGCCTTTCGTTCTCGAGCCGAAACGTACCGGGGCACCGAACAATGGCCTCGAACCTCGAGTCGCCCGGAAGTGGTGCTGACGGACGA
>AASF01000656.1 GCA_000168735.1 Candidatus Endoriftia persephone str. Hot96_1+Hot96_2
GATCACGCCCTGGGGCACCGCAACTTGGGCATCCTCTACGATCTCTATCTGAATCAGCCGCAGGAGGCGCTGGCGCACTACCGGCGCTATGCAGCGCTCTCTGTCGATGAGCAGGCGGAGAGCAGAGTGTGGATCGCCGAGCTGCAGCGGCGCATTGCGGCGGAGGACCGATAAGCATGAACAGAACCTCTTTTCATTGGCTGCTGTTGGCGCTGCTGATGCAGACGCCGGCCCAGGCGGAGCAGCGGGCTTGGAGCTGCAGGGCACCTCGATCATCGGCAGTCGCGAGTCGCCCCAGGTGCTCTATCTGGGTGCCCTTGGCAGAAACCGGGGCCGGGACAGCCGCTGGGGATGCCGTCGCTGCAGTCGGCCAGTGATCTGCTGGCGCCGATCGAGCGGGCGCAATTTCGCCGCCCGGCTCGACTATTTCAACGCGGTCGCTGAGCGGCCCTAATCGACACTATCTGACCCAACTGAGGGAGAGCACCATGGACAATCTTCACACAATCATCCGTTTTTTCCAGGAGGGGGGGCTGTTTATGTACCCGATCCTGCTGATCTTCGCCGCCGGGCTGGCGATCGCTATCGAGCGCTACCTCTATCTGTCCAGTGCTCGGCTGCGCAACAATCGTTTCTGGACTCGGGTGTTGCCGCAGTTGAATGAGGGTGACTTCAAACAGGCGTTGAAGTCGGCTGCGGATTCCAGCACCGCCTTGGGGCGCATCATGGTCTACGGTCTGGATCGGGTGCGCAGCGCGCGCCGCCGCAGCGATCTGGAGATGGCGATGGAGGAGGGGCTGATGGAGGAGATACCACGCTTCGAGAAGCGCACTCACTATCTCAGTACCCTGGCCAATATCGCCACCCTGCTGGGGTTGCTGGGCACCATCATTGGCCTGATC
>AASF01000655.1 GCA_000168735.1 Candidatus Endoriftia persephone str. Hot96_1+Hot96_2
GATCAGGCCGCCGTGGGGCTGTTCGCTGATCGCGATCTCGTCGCGGTGGCGCAGCCAGACAGCGTAGTCGTTGAAGTCGTGGGCCGGGGGTTATCTTCACGCAGCCGGTGCCGAACTCGGGGTCGACGTGCTCCTCGTCGGCGATGATCGGAATCTTGCGCTCGGTCAGCGGCAGCTCCAGCAGCTCGCCGATCATGTGCTTGTAGCGTTCATCGTTGTGTGTTCACTGCCACCGCGCAGTCGCCCAGCATGGTCTCGGGGCGGGTGGTGGCGACGATCAGGTGGCCCTGGCCGTTGGAGAGGGGGTAGCGCATATGCCACATGTGGCCGCTCTCCTCCTCATTGAGCACCTCCAGGTCGGAGACTGCGGTGTGCAGCTTGGTGTCCCAGTTGACCAAGCGTTTGCCGCGATAGATCAGCCCCTCTTCATAGAGGCGCACGAAGACTTCTTTGACTGCTTCGGAGAGCCCGTCATCCATGGTGAAGCGCTCATGCTGCCAGTCGAGGGAGGAGCCGAGACGGTCGCAGTTGGCGAGTGATGTTGCCGCCGGACTCCTGGCGCCACTCCCAGATACGGTCGATGAAGGCGTCGCGGCCCAGGTCGTGGCGGGTCTTGCCCTGTGCCTCCAGTTGGCGCTCCACTACCATTTGGGTG
>AASF01000654.1 GCA_000168735.1 Candidatus Endoriftia persephone str. Hot96_1+Hot96_2
TCCAGCAGCAGCCTGAGGAGCTGGAGCATCTATTCGATGATCTGCTAATCAACGTCACCCATTTCTTCCGCGAAGCGGAGAGTTTTCGCACCCTGGAGCAGTCTGTCTTTCCCGCGCTCGTGGAACAGAAGAGACAGGGTGAGCCGATCCGCATCTGGGTTCCGGCCTGCTCCAGCGGTGAAGAGGCCTACTCCGTCGCCATCACCTGGCTCGATTTTCTCGAACAGGCGCAGATCGACCGCCCCTTGCAACTGTTTGCCACCGACATCGACGCCGCTGCCATCAAACAGGCCAGGCGCGGCATCTTTGCCCCAGATCAGGTGGTCCCCCACCTCTCCCAGCGGCGGCTGGAATACTACTTCAACCGGACGCCCCAGGGTTGCCAGATCAACCCGGAGGTGCGCGACCTCTGCATCTTCTCGGTACAGGATCTATTACGTGACCCACCCTTCTCTCGTATCGACCTGATCTGCTGCCGCAACCTGCTGATCTACCTCAAACGCAAGCCCCAGCAACAGCTGCTGCAGACCCTCCACCGCTCCCTCAACCCCACCGGCTTCCTCATGCTCGGCGGTTCCGAATCCATCGGCGCCTCCTCCGACCTGTTTCAGGTGGCAAACAAGCGCACCCGCCTCTACCACAAGAAGACACTGCCAGGCGAGCTTTCGCAGCAGTTCCTGCGAACCAAGGGTCGCCTGCCGTTGGAACCGGTAAAACCGGTCTCCGAACCCCCCACTCCGAACAGCGCAGAGATGGCGATCAACACCCTGCGCGAACGCCGCTGCCCTCCTGGTGTGACGCTTGACCGGACACACAATATCCTGGCCTTTCACGGCGATGTCTCGCCCTATCTCGCTCACCCCCCTGGGCAGGCCTGATCTTAAACTGCTACGGATGGTCCACCGGGAGTTACGCACGGAACTCAATCTAATGGTCTATCGGGTGATCGAATCGGCCAAGGCCGAGACACGCACCCTCCGCCACACCATGCCCGATGGCCAACAGCACACGATCTCTCTCAGCTTCGAGCCGGTTCCCCGCAGCGACCACCAAGAGCCCCTGTTTCTGTTGCTGTTTCAGGATCTTGGCAAATGCGAGACACCATCCCCCGCGGCTGACGGTTCCAGCGACAGCCGCATCGCTGAGTTGGAGCAGGAACTGACCCGGGTGTGGCAGCACACCGAGCAGATGATCCTGCAGCTACGGGCTACCAATGAGGAGCTGCACACGGTCAGCGAGGAGAATCTCTCCGCCAATGAGGAGCTCCAGTCCACCAATGAAGAGCTGGAGACCGCCAAGGAGGAGTTGCAATCGAGTAATGAGGAGCTGAGTACCCTCAACCATGAGCTGCTGGCTGCCAACGAGGAGCTGCACCGGCTCAATGAGGAGCTGCGTCAGTTGCTGGAAAGCGTGGAACTGCCGATCCTGATGCTGACCCGCGAACTCAGGCTACGCCGATACACCCCGGCGGCCCTGCGGCTTTTCAACCTGCTACCCGGCGATCTCAACCGTCCTTTGAGCG
>AASF01000653.1 GCA_000168735.1 Candidatus Endoriftia persephone str. Hot96_1+Hot96_2
GATCCGCAACAGCGTGGCCGATGCACGGGAGGCCTGGCAACAGCTCAAAGCCGATCACCCCGAGTGGCAGATCGAACTCTTCCACGCCCGCTTCGCCCTAGACGACCGGCTCAACATCGAACAGCAGGTGGTGGCCCGCTTCGGCCCTAACAGTGACGAAGAGGCGCGCCGGGGTCGCCTCCTCATCGCCACTCAGGTCGTGGAGCAGTCCCTCGACCTTGACTTCGACCGACTCATCAGCGACCTGGCCCCCATTGACCTGCTGATCCAGCGGGCAGGCCGCCTCCACCGCCACAGCCGCGACCCCCAGGGTAACCGCATCGACGGTGACGACCGACGCGGCCAGCCCACCCTCACCCTCCACACGCCCGAGTGGACGGAGACGCCCGGCAGCGACTGGTTCAAGGCGACCTTCCCTCGAGTCGCCCCCATCTACCCCGACCACGGTCAGCTCTGGCTCGGCATGAAACGGCTGCATGAACGGGGCAGATTCACCATGCCGGAAGATGCCCGGGGGCTGATCGAAGGGGTCTATGGCAACGAGGCTGAAGCCACCGAGGGATTACTGGCGGTCAGCTTGGGAGCCGAAGGCGACGACAAAGCCGCCGCCAGCTTCGCCATTCAAAACGCCCTCAACCTCCCATCCGGCTACTCACGGGAAGATGCCTGGAACTGGATCGACGACGCCAAGACCCCCACCCGTCTCGGCGAGGAGAGCACCACCGTCTGGCTCGCTCGCTGGCGGGAGAGGCGGCTCGAACCCTGGTGCGACGAGGGCGACTTCCGCTGGCC
>AASF01000652.1 GCA_000168735.1 Candidatus Endoriftia persephone str. Hot96_1+Hot96_2
CCTTGATCAGTGGGGCCAGCCGCAACGAGGCACCGCCCTGCGCCAGCGGTGGCTGCTGCCCCGGCGGCAGCTGCGGGTTGGAGTGATAGGGATGGAGTCGATGCCGGTCAGCCGAATCCGGGTCTGGAGCCGCTGGCTGCGTCTCAGCCACTGGACCATGGCGTTGGCGGTGTTCGGCCTACTCGCCTCTGGCTGGCTGATCGGTCATGCCCCGACGTTGCGCAGCGAGGCGGGTGAGTTCCATTCGATCTTCGCTGCACTATTGATCCCGGCACTGCTGGTACGGATCTATCTGCTCATCCTTGGCCAATGCAGCGATCACATCTCCGACTGCGAACCTAACCGGCACCGCCTGCAGCAGGCCGGGCAGCTGCTGCTCTTCTATTTCAGCCTGGGGCGCTTGCCGCTGCCCAAGTGGTACGCGCACAACCCACTGTGGGGGCCGATCTATCTGGCACTCTTCTTCTTTTAGGCGCTGGCGGCACTCAGCGGCCTAGCTCTGCAGCGGGAGATCGCCTTCTGGGGCGGGATCAGTCTCCAGCACCTACACCAGCTCAGCTATCTGCTGATCGGCTGGTTTGCCCTGCTGCATATCCCTGCGGTATTCAGCCATGACGCCGCCGGCGAGGGTTCCGACATCTCCGGCATGGTCAGCGGCTTCCGCACCTTTCATGTCGAGCGCCCCGAGCAGAAGGCAGCTGGCAGCACCCAGAGCGTCTCGCTGGAGACACTGCGCCGCTCCCTCCGAAAATA
>AASF01000651.1 GCA_000168735.1 Candidatus Endoriftia persephone str. Hot96_1+Hot96_2
TGATCCACGCTACCACGTGGCGGACGACCGGCTGGCCTAACCAGAAGGGTAAATTCGATTGTAGGCGCGTCGCTCGCGGCGCGCCTACAGGGTGATGCACAATGTCCGGCTGGCAGGGATTGTTCTCAGCAATCCCTCTGCATTTCCTCCATCCATGGAGGCCAAGCCGGAGCTACCAGAAACGCACGCGGCCGGTGTCGACGTGAATGAAGTTGGATTTTGGGTAGAAGCCGACGCCACCCGCCTTTAGCGCCAGGGCCGCCTTGCGCAGCTCTTTCAGTTCAGTTCCCGGCAGACGGACGTCGATCGCCTTGCCCTGCATGTGCAGACTGCGCTTGGCGACACCATTGCTTTTGCCACGCAGCATGGCATTGCTCTTAGGTGAGCGATAGCCGGAGATCACCTGAAACTCCCCTACCCGCCCGACGCTGCTCTGCAGGCGATATAGCAGGTCAAGCAGCTTCGGGTCCATCAGGGTGCTGTCGCCAGTGCGGTGGTCACGCAGCAGCTGGTTGAGGCGCCGCAGATTCTCTGCCAGATACTCGCCGTCCGCCCAGTAGGCCAGCTTCTCCCGTTCGCCGGTGTGCAGATGGTGCAGGGCGATACTGCGTTCCTGTTGCTTGCCGATCGAGGCGAACAGGG
>AASF01000650.1 GCA_000168735.1 Candidatus Endoriftia persephone str. Hot96_1+Hot96_2
CATCGCTCGTCGCTACATAACTGTGAGCACGGGTGATTCTGGACCCTGTGGTTCCCAAGGGCGATGTTGTTGCGACCATTTGCCGGGTCACTGCCATGGGCAAGCGGGCGCACTGGCTGAGCATAACGATCTACACCTTGTACTGAAGCGGTGGGGGTTGGGGTACTACCTGATGAGCTGCCGGAGCTGCCGGAGCTGCCGGAGCTGCCGGAGCTGCCGGAGCTGCCGGAGCTGCCGGAGCTGCCGCCTGCGTCGGTAGTGGCACTGCTGGTGTTGTTGCCCGCTTTGGTTGCATTGCTGATGTAGGCAGCAATGGCCTGTGCATCACCGTTATCGACATAGTTGTGTATGCCGGTAATGCTGTTTGCAGAGGTACCGCGAGCGATGTTGCGGCTGCCATTGGCTGGATCACTGCCATGGCAAGCGGCACACTGTTGTGCATAGAGCTCTGAACCCCGTTGCCACGCTGCTTTCATGTGGGCCGTTACCAGAGTTGCTGGCGTTGTTTGTCCCACTGGCCACTTGGTTGACATGAGAGACACTGCTGGAGGAGGCATTCGACACAATGGAGATGGTCTGTCCCAGGCCGTTGCTGAGTGATGAGTTTCCCGCCAGCGTTTGAGATGGTCTCGGATAGATTACTGGTATTGGCCGCGTTTTGAA
>AASF01000649.1 GCA_000168735.1 Candidatus Endoriftia persephone str. Hot96_1+Hot96_2
GATCAGTTGATCGATCTGGTCTGCCAAGTCTACACCACCCAGTTCATGATCGAGCCGGGTGAGGCAAGCGCGGTACTGGAGGCCAAGACCGAAGATGGCATGATGGTTCGCGGCGAAGATAGCGTGCGAATTGTGCCCGACCACTAGGCATAAGAGGCTGCCGATATCCCCATGTTGTCGAGCAGGGTGGTGTCGGCTGTTTGAACGCGAGACTGGCCTGTCCAGAATGGTGCTCAGTGACGGAGTGTTCCCGCACCCGATCCGCCGCTCATCGCGCCAACTATACCCTCCTTCAGCCCTTTGTCCGCGGGCTCATTTCCCAACCAGATTGTCAGCCAGGCGATATGAACATCTGCGCCCTTGATGGTGGCCTTGAGCTGACCGGGAATCCATATCTCGGTGCCACGCCCTGGGATGTAGTCGAGATGGATCTCATCCCCCTCATCGACGCCACTGAAGGCGGCATTAAAGGCATCGATGCGCGGCTGCAGGGTGGTCAGTTCGGTGCTGTCGAGGTTCTTTCTGAACCCCTTGTTCCAGCCATCGACCAGCTTTTCTCTATCCAGGTGATCGTAGAGAAAATGCATGCTGACCCTTTTGGGTCCAGACATCGGGTAGATGGTCTCAGGATCAGTCGATTTTTGGGGCAAATAGAGGGCGCCCACATAGATCTTGAAGAAGAACTTTGTTCGGATGCCGGCGCCATTCAGCAGCAGTGACTTACCAGCAACTGTGGTTGTCTCAGCAAGCGGCACGCCGGTTATTTCACGGGCAAAAAGCGAGGGTGCCAGCAGTAGCGTGGACAAAGCAATAAGAAGCACACGAATCATGTCCTGGCCTTTGTATAAAGGACGCGATCGTCCAATTGGTAGAAGGTGACGGGCCTGAGTCAGGAGGAGTGCGGTAAGATTCGCCGTTGTCGAGATAGCAAACTCATACCCAAGAACTCAGGCTACTGGAATACTAGCACGGTGCTGCATTTTAACCGGTTTTTGAAAAAGGCTTCTCTGGTGCTGCTCTGTTCGCTGCTGCAGGCCTGCCTGCCG
>AASF01000648.1 GCA_000168735.1 Candidatus Endoriftia persephone str. Hot96_1+Hot96_2
ACGAATCGCCCTGATCAAGGGTGAAGTGTTTCTCGAACACCCGCGCGCCGAATGCCAGCGCCAGCACCGCCCCCAACACCCCCTGGGTGTGGTCCGAGTAACCCAGGATCAGCTCAGCGGTATTCACGCCGCAGGCTAGTCAGCTTGCGCAGGTTGGCATCTTCTGGCGGCGCCNGGGTATTGGGAAACGCAGTGCAGCAATACTGTCGGGTGGCCCTTGAACGTGCCGATGGCCCGCAGCGCCTGCTCCACCTCGTCCAGGTCGGCCATGCCAGCGGAAACGATCATCGGCAGGCCAGTGGAGGCATAGTCGCGCAGCTGTGGCAGATTGGTAAAATCATCGGAACCGACTTTGATCGCCGGGATCTCCAGCTCCAGCAGCAGATCCAGATCGCTGCGGTTCTGCGGCGTGGAGAGGAAGATGATTCCCTCTTCGTCGCAACAGTCGCAGATCTGCCGCCACTGCTCCGGCTCGAACTGGTGGCGGCGAAACATCTCCAGCATCGACTCGGTCACCTCACGCCCCTGGGAGCGGTAGCTGTAGGTCTGCTGAGGATCGCTGCAAAACTCCTCCGCCTGAAATGTCTGAAACTTGACCGGATCC